>JAJRZO010000138.1 GCA_024275215.1 Candidatus Zixiibacteriota bacterium
AAATATCGTAATCGGCAATCACAAGATGCGGCGGCTGGTCCTCTTCATGTTTGGTGCCTGAGTAATAAACATCATCGAGTTTGTTCCATGTAAACTTGCCGTCATGCGAAATACGCTCCTGCTTCGGATCAATTTTCGTATCACCGAAGTAGTCTTTCAGCGTCTTCATGTGCTTGTGATCTTCTTTAACCTCGTACTTTTCGCGCGTTCCTTTCCCACCAGTCAGCATCTGCAATCCGAAATGAAAAACTCCCGAAAAAAGTCCCTCGTCGAAAGCCTGATGGAAATTCCTGACTTTGAAGAGTTCTTCCTTTGCCCAGGATTTCTGAAACGAATCATCATACAATTTCATCTTCTGCTCGGAGAAATCATCCGTCAGAAGTCCATCGAATATCGTTTCAGCAGCCATCATGCCGGATTTGATTGCCAGATGTATTCCTTTCAGACGCTGCGAATTCAGGAATCCGGCAGAATCACCAGCGATCAGGAATCCGTCGCCGTACATTTGGGGCATCGAGTAGTATCCACCTTCAGGGATTGCTTTCGCGCCATAGCGCAACATCTTCCCGCCCTCGAGGATCGATTTTACAAACGGATGCGTCTTGAATTTCGAGAACAGATTGTGCGGGTCGGTCAGCGGATTCTCATAATTCAGCCCGACAACAAAGCCTACTGCAATCTGATTGTCCTTCATGGTATACATGAAGCCACCGCCGAAAGCCCTTGTATCAAGGGGAAATCCAAGCGTATGAATCACAGTGCCCTTAGTGAATCGACCCTCTGGAATCTCCCAGACCTCCTTGACTCCGGTGACATGCGACTGAGGATTTCTACCGTCGTCGAGGTTGAGCTTTGTCACGTGCGCCTTGGTCAAAGATCCGCGAACGCCTTCGGCAAGAAGTGTTACTTTCGCCTGAATATCCGCACCCGGCTCGAAATTGTCTTTCGGATTGCCTTCCTTGTCGCGACCTTTGTCGTCGGTGCGAACACCGATAACAGAATCGCCATCGTACAGCATTTCTCTTCCGCCGACGCCGGTCAATATATCGACTTCCTTTTCCTCAACCTTTTCCCCAAGCCATGACACGAAACGATTGAGTGAAACAACATTGTACCCATGATTGTGCATCTCACCGGGTAACCACGGAGCCGCGATCTTGCCGGTTTTCGTAAGATAATATAGTGTGTCATCCTCTACTACAGGTTCGAGAGGCGCGCCCTGTTCTTTGTAGTCGGGTATCAGTTCCTCAATGCCTTTCGGATCCATCACCGCACCTGAAAGCGAATGCGCTCCGACATGCGCACCTTTTTCGATCACAGCTATCATTGTCTCGGACAAATCTTTGTCTGATGATGATTTTCCCGCAGCGCGTTTCTCTTCGTGCTCATCAATCAATTCCTTGAGCCGATATGCGCAGGCAAGTCCGGCAGGTCCGGCTCCGACTATCAGCACATCTACTTCGAGGACTTCACGTTCGATCTCTTCCATCTATCACCTCATGCAGGATACTATGTTTTCATTCGAGATATCTGCCGTATTCCAACATCTGCCAATCAAATGATGCTGATTTTGTCGCTCCCGCAAAGCGGCATGTTGAAAAACCTGAATATGAGAGCAAAAGTGCACACAGTAGCTGTGCTGCTGTATGCACTTTTACATTAACATCATCATTCCCGCGCAGGCGGGAATCCAGAACCAGTTTCAGAAAACGCTCAAGTGTAATACTTCGAACAATTCGACTGAACTCCTGTCTTCGCAGGAAAGACGACACAGCAAATCACCTCTTAACCGCTATCGCTATTCCATCCCTCACTGGGATGATGCTGGTAAGAAAATCAGGATCGTTGAAGAGTTCCTTCGTGAACTGCAGAATCCCGCGTGTAGATTCATCAGGGTTTGGTTCGATTACACGACCGCTCCACAAAAGATTATCTGTCACGAACACTCCTCCCGAACGAAGTCGCTCTTTAACAGGCTTGATCGTATCAGGATAACCCTCTTTATCTATATCATTCAGAATCAGATCGAATGGTCCTGACTCTTTGATAAATTCGTTGATCGCATCTCCCATCCTGAAATCGAGCTTAGATTCGAAACCAGCGCGAGAAAAATATTCTTTCGCCATTCGTTCGTTATTCTCGTCCGTATCAGTACATATCACTGTCCCATCATCAGGCAGCACCATCGACATCCAGAGCGCGGAATATCCAAAGCCTGACCCAAGCTCGAAAACACGCTTTGCGCCCGTCATAACAATAAGCTGTTGAAGTATCCGCCCAACCATCGGACCGATTATCGGGAATTTGTGTTCACGGGCATAATCTTCCATCTCATCGAGCGGAGACGGACTCGTTCCCGGCTGCGCCGCTATATAGTCTGTAATTCGAGAATTCAACAGATCCATTGTTTCTCCTGTCAGTCTGTCAGTCGGTCTGAGATTTTCTTTCCTGATCTGATGCTATATGAAGCCTGCGTCCATATCGATCCATACGATCCCGAAGAACGTCCTCCCTGAACCGAAATCTGATCTCATTATCCTTCATCAAGCGAGGCTCAGTATCAAATCCTGAAACATATTTGGCGACGAGCCTGTTAGTCAGATAATCGTAAATTCCAACTTCGTTCGTATTGAACATGAGCTAATACATTTCGTTAACCTGTCCCACATTCGGAAAATGCTCCTTGAACAGGAACGATTTGTAACGATTGAATTTCGTACCCAACTGAGCGGACAGCAACATCGCTCCATCCAGCTCAGTACCGGCATCGAATTTCTTTATCCTAACATTGTACCAGCCATTATCGAGTGTAATCCTTACAAGAAATCTGCCTGTCCCGGATTCAAACATGACATCTCCGGAGTCTGACACTGTCCCCGGCTTGAGATTCGGAAACGGGTCTGATGTCACCCACTGGCGCGCTCCAGCCTCGATTTCTTCCCAGCTCTTGCCGGTAACATCCGACAAAACGGTCTTGACACTATCGGCGGTCATTCGATTGATCTTCTCCACATTGCCTGAAAGTCTGGAAAGCACGTCAAATGTTCTCGATATAGTAAACTGCTCTGTCATGTATTCAACGATGCCAAGCGAAAGCGGAAATGAGAAATCGATATTGCCGATCTTGTTGTGGAAGTCACTGAATGTCAGAATATCATCGAATGAGTATATGTCATTGGCAAGAGTGAACGCTGCGATCTGAGGCATCACATACTTCGACTGACCGAATCTTCCTCCCAGCATGCACGCAACCCCATGCTCCATGAACGGTTCAACATACAGACCGACATCCTGCGTATAACTTATCATGAACCGCGCGATTTCGTGGTAATCCGGCATGTATCGACTTATGATAATATCGGATGATTTCAGATATGTTCCCTGGCTTGGGAATCCAAGAAGTTCTGCGACCTCATTCTCAGTCTGCGCAAGAAAATACTCCATGTGATTTTCTTTAAGAAAATCCAGTTTTTCACCCGGCACATTACAAAATGACGCAAACCGTTCCACTGCCTGATCGAGGTCATACAAAGCGAAGTCATTAAGCTGTTGATCGCTGCGATAGAAGACATCGAAGTAACGTGTCTTAACCTCACTTAGATTGTTCAGGTACAACCAGAATCGGGGAACGAGATAAGTGCCGTCATCATCAGTCTGAAAGAAATACTCGCAATTCAGTTTACTTTCGGGAGATTCTATCGTTACAATAATCTTGTAATGCTCAGGATCGATCCGTGTTGATGCAACACTCCAGTCTGCAACACCACTCCTGATAAGATCGAGATTCTCCATCAACGGCGACTGGCAGTCATACTTGAATTTCTCATCGCGGTACTTGATTCCAAGCCGATCGCATGTTTCGACATATTGTGGGTGCCAGTATCCGGCAGCTTCATCGTAGTTTTCATTTATGAGTGCATTCACATACGAACTAAACAGCTCATTTATATCCTCCGCATGGAGAGTTCCGGAAACCGCAAGAAAAATCAACGAGGCAATAAACAACCAGTATCTCATCATTGTCTCCTTAGTCTTCAGGAGTATTATACTATCAAGGCTATATATCGACTATGTTCACCATTCAATTTCGACAAAATCACTACTAATGCCCGAAAAATCAATAGATTTCCTAAAGAAAACGTATATCGAGTGGATGTGAGCAGCAAGATTCCAGAAATGAAGCACATCAGATAACATCAACCCATACGAATCCGTCAGCCTCAAATGTGTCGTAGGTCTTCAGTTTTGCCCATGATTCATT
>JAJRZO010000011.1 GCA_024275215.1 Candidatus Zixiibacteriota bacterium
AGATCGTGTCGGTTTGAAATATCAAATCGATGAAGGCGCAGGTGCGTTTTATGGTCCCAAGATTGATGTTCACATCAAGGATGCGCTCAGGCGTATGTGGCAGTGTTCGACGATTCAGTTTGATTTCAACTTACCGGAGCGTTTTGATCTGACCTATACCGATTCTGATAACACTCAGAAGCGTCCGTACATGATACACAGGGCAATATTCGGATCGCTCGAACGGTTCTTTGGGGTAATGATCGAGCATTATGCCGGCGCGTTTCCGCTCTGGCTTGCACCGGTTCAGGCAAAAGTACTGCCGATTTCGGATGACCTCAATGATTACGCTCAGCAGGTCTGTGATAAGCTTGTCGCAAGTGGGATCAGGGCGCAGGTTGACCCACGATCTGAGAAAATCGGATATAAAATCCGCGAAGCGGAGACACAGAAAGTTCCGGCCATGCTGATTGTCGGGAAGCGCGAGCAGGAGGCAGGCAGCGCGGCATATCGGCGGCACGGAGAAGGTGACCTCGGTTCAAGGAATATTGATGAGATTATTTCCTTGCTAACCGAAGAGATTAGTGGTAAAATACAGCGCTTTAGAAAGGAGTGATTCATAAGGAACACTAAGAAGAGAACGCCGGAAATCCGTATTAACGAGAGGATTCGTACCCCGCAGGTTCGTGTGATTGGACCTGATGGCGAGCAAATCGGTGTCCTGCCCGTTAAAGAAGCTCAACAGATGGCTTATGAGCGGGGGCTTGACCTTGTTGAAGTTTCGCCTATGGCAAACCCTCCGGTTTGCAGAATTCTGGACTACGGAAAGTACAAATACGAGCTTTCAAAGAAGAAGAAACTTGCGAAGAAAAAACAGCATACGGTTCAGCTCAAAGAGATGCGGTACAGGCCGAAGATCGAAGAGCATGATTATCAGTTCAAGACCAGACATGTACGCCAGTTTCTCCTTGATGGCTTCAAAGTAAAAGTCTTTGTCGAGTTCAGAGGTCGGGAAATGGCGCATACGGAATTTGGGAGAAAGATTCTTGACAGGCTCCAGGAGGAGCTTTCAGATATAGCAGTGGTTGAGCAGAAGCCGAAGATGGAAGGTCGGCGGCTTTCAATAATAGTAATGCCCAAATAGGACAAGTTTGTTTATCGGAGATAATTATGCCGAAGATCAAAACCAACAGGGCTGCTGCGAAAAGGTTCAAACGTACCGGTTCCGGCAAGTTCCGCAGGCTGAAAGCCTATTCGAGTCACATACTGACCAAGAAATCACGTAAACGCAAACGCAACTTCCGCAGACCTGCAATCGTGTCGTCAGCAGACACTCCCAGAGTCAGCAGAATGTTGCCCAACGGGTAGCGATTACGAAAAGAATCCGGGAGGAATAAATGCCTCGTGCAGTAAATAGTGTAGCTTCGAGAAAGAAGAAAAAGAAAGTCTTCGAGAAAGCCAAAGGCAACTATGCTGGTCGCAGCAAACTTTGGCGGACTGTCCGCGAGACTGTCAACAAAGGCCAGACTTACGCTTACCGTGATCGTCGAAACAAAAAGCGCGATTTCAGGCGTCTCTGGATTACTCGCATCTCCGCAGCATGTCGCATGTTCGATATGCGTTACAGCATTTTCATCGCAGGACTGAAAAAAGCCGGAATACAACTTGACCGCAAGGCACTTGCTGATATTGCCGCACGCGATATTGCCGCTTTCGAGCGATTGGTGTCAATGGTCAGGCAGGCTGCATAGGTCCCTGTTATGTCCGCAAAAGAGAAAATTCTCTCCATCAGGGAGGAGTTTGCTCGCGATATTTCTGCGATTGATTCTCCTGAGTTGCTCGATGAACTACGGGTGAAGTATCTCGGTCGCAAAAGCGAGTTGACTTCCGTGTTGCGTGGTCTCAAAGACCTTGACCCCGACGAAAGGCGAGAGGTCGGCAAGCTGGCGAACATCCTGAGAGGCGAGCTGGAGGCGAAGCTTGCGGAAGCGGCGGCATCGGCAGGTGCAGGCGTTTCAGCGAAGAAAGTATTTGATTACACTCTTCCCGGTCGTAAGAGACGAATCGGAAGGCTTCATCCGCTGAACAGGACTATCGAAGATATGTGCCGAATTTTCTATGGCATGGGCTTCGAGGTTGCGGTCGGTCCCGAAGTCGAAACTGATTATTATAATTTCGAGGCGTTGAATATCCCGAAGGATCATCCTGCTCGTGATATGCAGGATACATTCTATATCTCCGACGAAGTGGTTCTCAGGACTCATACCTCGCCGGTGCAGATACATACGATGGAATCGAGAAAGCCGCCGGTCAGAATTATCGCTCCGGGCAAATGCTATCGTAATGAAGCAATCTCGGCGAGATCGAATATCGTCTTTCATCAGATTGAAGGGCTGTATGTCGATGAGGGTGTGACATTCGCCGATCTCAAGGGCGTACTGCTCGCATTCGTGAAAGAGTATTTCGGTCGGGATGTCAAGATGCGGCTTAGAGCGAATTATTTCCCGTTTACCGAACCGTCTGCCGAGGTTGACATATCCTGCTTTCTTTGCGGCGGCAAAGGTTGCTCGCTCTGCAAACAGACCGGATGGCTGGAGATACTCGGATGCGGAATGGTCGATCCGGCAGTTTTCGAATTTGTCGGATATGATCCTGAGAAAT
>JAJRZO010000139.1 GCA_024275215.1 Candidatus Zixiibacteriota bacterium
TACTCAGCGCTTTCGAGATTGTTCGCCACAATCCATCGTACCATGATGGTATTGAGCTGTTGCACAAGGCTGGTAATACTACCGAGTATATCTCAGGTGATGAAGAGATGTTTACTCAATTCCTTCTGAATTTGATCGTAAACGCTGTCGAGGCAATCGGCAGTGATGATGGCGTGATTGTTGTTGGTGTTGAGAATATCGATCAGTCAGGTGGTGAAAATGCAAGATCGAATCTCGAATGGGTGAAGTTGATTGTATCGGATACGGGGCCTGGCATATCTGAAGAGAAGAAGAAGAGACTCTTCGAGCCGTTTTTCTCGACCAAGAAAGAGGGCACTGGTCTCGGTCTTCCTATTGTCAGGCGAATAGTTGAGAATCTCGGTGGCAGCATTGAAGTCGCATCGCGTCCCACTGGCGGGACATGTATCACAGTCTATCTGCGCAGATATATCGAAGGTCTTCCCAAATCATCGGCGAACGAAAAAACCGCCCCGGTTGCTGCCAAAGTTGCTCATTCCGGATGATGTGGTTCTATATGGCTATGTCACCGCATACCTTTAAGTTGATTATTTTCTGCTTCTTCCGCCAAAGAAATACCTGAATCCGATTGCGGCGTTGAAATCAATTTCGGTTTCGGGCGCAATATCGAGTATCGGGACAATCTCGAAGAAAATATCAAACGGCGCGTCTTCGAATATGTACTCAATCCCAAATGGGAAACGTACTCCAACACGGTCATCCAGATCATACTCTCTGAATTGAATCCGCCCACCGATGCCGTAATAGATCGGCAGTTCGCCGATCTCGACAGGCGTCAGTGAGAATGTGTGGAATAGATAATCTCCGTGGAGATGTAGTCTGTCATGTTTGCCGAATGACCATGCCGCGCCGCCATCGAATGCCATCGTGCGACTGAGCCAGAGTTTTCCGCTGATTCCTGTCGGTTCGCCGATCATCACGCCGAGTCCGAATCTGCCACGCTCAGCAAACGCAGTGGATGAGAACATTACTATAATCAATAGAATGATTGCTGTCAGCTTTCGCATTGATTGCTCCTTTTGGGAAGACCCGGATGTTCTTCGCGCCGCCAGGAATCCCTTCCTGGCGGATTCCTGCGTCGGGAAAGGATTCCCGCCGCCACACATAAAGTCATTTAATGAAGTATAGGAAAATCATGGCGGGTAGGCAACTATTCATCCCGCCCAGAGGGCGGGGCACCCCACCCTCATCCTGCCCAGAGGGCGGGGCACCCTGCATCCCACCCAGAAGGCGGAGTCCTGGCTTTGTCGCTCCCGCGAAGGCGGGGGCTATTTCACATCAACGCGTTCAATGGATTTTCGCCTGCGCCGGAATGACATTTTTGCCCCTGCAAGCACTTGAAGTGGGTTTTTCAACATCCGCCTGCGCAGGAATGACAATTTCCCCTTTCACGCTGTGAACAGATCATTCAGTGTAGGCAGGAGCTGTGCTCCTGCGAGACGTCGGGGCACAGCCCCGACGATCACATCAAACAGCCTATGGACATGTGCCGCGCATGATAGTTAAAAGAAGGCGGGAGTGATCTGCTCCCGCCTTCGCATCTGTCTGTCTGTTGTATGTCAGTCGATCAACAGTCTGGGATTCCATTTCCATCCGGATCGCATGGCGCCGGTCCGCCGGCAAAGATGTAGTTAATCAGGTAGACGACATCATCGATGTCGATATTCCCCGAACAGTCAGCATCACCAGCCTGCAACGGCGATGGCGGAGGTCCTCCTGCGAAGATGTAGTTGATCAGATAGACAACATCATCAATATCGATACCTGAGCTTGCATCAGCGTCGCCGCACAGGTATGCCGGACCGCCGATGTCGATCCAGATCGTGTCATAATATGTCGGCGACCAACCGTATGCAGAATTACCCATTATGATTGTAACAGGTATTTGGGTCCTGGTGCCCGTACCCGGCGAAGACAAACGGATTGAAGTCACCGCTAATGAATCAGGCGGTACATAGGATGGAAGATTATAACCAAACCATTGGATTGTCGGATCGGAAAACAGCTCGGTTAAATCCTGTGTAACTGTTATCGATGACGCAAAATCAACGTTGTTGAAAAACACACATTTATCATCACGCTGCACGAAACCTGGGTTGCCATTGATAAAAATCTGCTCTGACTGAAGAGCAAGCGCCGGAATCCCAATCCCATACCAGTGTTCCAACGGCACCGGCGGCCACTCGTAACACCACCACCACCATGGGGTCAGGACGGTGAAATCCAATTGCTCTGGAAGCAACGATGAATCCACGCAGATCGTGGGCGACTCGAAGTATGGCCACGGGTGAGTCGGATTATGATACGGGAAATCATACCACGGATGCCAGCCGTGATACCAGTCATCCAAGCACTCCCAACAATCATTCGGGTCCCAGTTGTCCGGTTCGGAGTACTTCTTGTCGCTCAAAACATCGACATAAAGATATTTTTCGCCGGGGAATAAACAAGTCATAATTTTCTTGGTGTTGACATGTCCTTCTGCGTTAGTTGTGATCGTGCCATTCCAGGCGATATCATCGCCGTCACTCTTGTCGAGACAGGTGGATCCCCATTCGTAGTGATATGTCGAATTTGCATGGAAAGTGTGTGACTCACGTGAGCCATGTACATCGACGACTTTGACATTTTCACCAAGATAGTAGACATCCTTATCAGTCCTGATCTGGATGCAATGTTCAGAGTCGCGGAACTGACATGTTTCTGTCTGGCACTGGTCGCCCGGTGCCGGTACGGGATTGTGACCGTCGCCGTTGATATCCTCGCCGCCGTCGAAATCGGTGTCGTTGTCCGTGTCGCAGTCATGCTCAGCGCGTAAGCCGTCATTGTCGATATCAGGGAATGTCAGAGCATCGTTTTCGTGACCGGGATGATATCCGGCTTGATCATGGAATGTATAATTCTTGATTTCGTTCTTGTCGTTGACTTGATCGCTGTCAGAATCAGCTTCGTTGAATTTGGCCTGGAATCGTCTCGGCCTGTTATCGGGATAACCCGGCAGACCTTCATCGAAATCCATAATACCATCGTTGTCAGTGTCTAATGTCAAAACCTCTTCAATTTCATTCCTTCCAGTCGGTGTTCCCGCAGCAAGAGTGTAGTATCCGACGAATCTTATCGTCGTGAGCTTGTGCCAGCCTGTCTGTGCACCTCCCGCACCTACTGCGGCAGGCCAGGGATCGACAATATGCACTTGTTGTACGCCGCCTCTTGTCCTGTAACCATCAAGCACCATCCAGTGACCGGGAACAAGAATCATGATCGGATGCCCTGCATCAACCTCGGCTGTGATAGTCGCCCATGCAAGATTGCCGATGGTTGGATTTGTTCCATGTCCATTGAGTGCCCACGACAGCGCCGGACCTACCTCGTTCGGATCGATCCACGCATACCGCTCATGACCGAGGTCGCCTTCAGGATTCCCCGGATGCACATTATCCTGATTCAGCTCGTAAGATATATGATCCTGAGTAAGGTTGTCGTCAGTGGCGTAAAAGTAGTTGATCATCTGTATAGATGCTCTTCCGCAGTAATTGCCGCAATGATCGCATCTTGATACATGTGCCCGGGTAGTCGGGTGTACTCCATCCCACGGACCATTATCTCCTGCAAGTTCATCACATCCGGGACGGACACATGCCGGATCGACACCCGAATCGTGCGTGATACATAACAATTTCGAGTCCTTGTGCTGCAAAGTCTGTGGTACTCCGAGAAGCGTGTCCGCGGGGGCTTTCAGTCCGGTGTCGTAATAGAATTCCCAGACATCGTAAATGTCAATGACCTCTGAACCATCATCGACCTTCACTCGCCAGTAGTAGAATCCATCGGCAAGAACCGGTACAGTTGCAAACGTGTCAGTTTGCGAGACTGCAAAGTCGGGCGATCCGAAAGTCGAATCATCATCGATCTCGATTTGGTAGCCTGCTGCATAAGCAACAGATGCCCAGTATAGATTTTCTCCTGCGCTGATGCTGGAGCCATGAGATGGGTATCTCTGAATTGGATTGCCGACTCGCGGTAATCCTGTCGTGAAATACGTAAAGTCGAAAAACCGCCAGTCCGAGGGTACATCGTTGTCAACGCCGCTGGGACAGAGTCCGATTGTACTAAATCTTTCAATGTTCGATACATCGACAAACTCGCCCGCAGTCCAGATTCCAGCGGATAATGCGTCGCTGTATGGAGTTCCGCCTGTGAATGATCCGGTTCCTGACCAGCATACGAAGTCGACTATCGTACCGAGTTTGTAGAGACCGATCTCGTCCTCATCTTCGCTCAGAACGCCGATGCTGTCAGCCTGTGTGAAGTAACTCCCGACTCCATCGCTGAAATCGGAATCATCAGTTCCCGAACCGAATGTGACCGTTAGATAAGTACCGGCAGGCATGGTCCACGGCGGGAGATTCACGAATGCTACAGAATTACTGCCTCGAATCGTATAATCGTCGAGGTCGATATCGGTGTCGCCCGCATTATACAATTCGACGAAGTTATTGAATCGCTCGCCTGCAGGTCCTCTCATTTCGAATGATCTGACTTCGTTTATAGCAAGCCTTTCGACAGGTGCGCAGTTAATTGATTGTGTCTCGCCCTGTACCCAGTACATAGGATAACCGGGTATGGGGGCCCCCCAGAAATTGTACCATTCGTACCAGAGGCTGTCCGAATAATACATCCAATTGAAACAATGCTCAGTTGTCGAAGTGTCGACCATCACCGATGGAAATGGTCCCGGTCCAGGATCAGTATATTCGAGTCCCATATAAAATGGACCATCGACGCAGCAATCGAACGGAAATGGAGCTGATCCCGCGTTCGGAAATGCGAAAGAGGCTGAATCACATTCGACACTGAATCGACAAATCTCGTTGCCGGGGCCTGCGCATGAATCGGTCGGATCCGCCGGTTCAAAGACGACGACATCAACTGTCACCGGCCATTGATACCCGCCATCATCCCACAGCACGAAATTGAAATGTGTCAATTCGAATGGATAGACAGGGCTTCCGCATACCGCAGGATCGAAATAGCTGACAGTTCTCATACCCTGAGTGTAACCATGCCAGAATCCCATCGCGGTATTAGTCGTATGATTCATCGTACATGGCGCGCGGAAAGCCGATTTTATGACAGGCTGTAAAACTTTGCCTGTCGCTGGGCGGATTGTGATTGTCTCAGATACCGCCAACACGGGTGTCCATGCTGTCAAAACCGATAGTCCCAGCAGGACAGAGATCAGTGCTTTTTTCATTCCTTCCTCCTTAGTGTCACCAATCGCTACGGACAGTAATGTATGATAAAGCAGCCTTTTCGAGATTCCTGCTTCGGGCATTATCTGTTGTTAACGATGTCAAGTGCGTATAGTTGTAATGTGACTCTTTCAAGATTAAGCAAAAGAAGATAATTTGTAAAGGGATTTTTGAGAGATTTTATCTTCTTTTGTGTAACGTTTTTCCGACAGCAGGATGATGCGGGGGAGCCCGCTTCTGTTATGTCGGATGTCAGGTGTCCACATCTGCCGATTCCGGGCACAGCAGCATTGAGTTCGGCACATGTGGAGAGGTTGTCTCAAAAGCTTTGATTTACACAAGTGGAGTTCTTGCTTTGTCGCCCCCGCGAAGGGGCTTGTTGAAAAAGTTAAGTTGCCTCGTAAAGTGCACACGGTAGCTGTGCTGCCGTGTATTTAGTATATTGCATTGCA
>JAJRZO010000140.1 GCA_024275215.1 Candidatus Zixiibacteriota bacterium
CCGGGTGGCGGCGGAAGCACTTCAAGCGGTGATGTGCGGATTAAGGATAGAAACGGCGTCTATCAGCAGATGTACCAAAGTGGTACCTGGCTCGATTCAAACGATCCGGACTGGGTTGCAGAGTCAATTTCACGCTGGGGCGGGATGGTCGAAGATAAGGAACATGGAATCACTGAGCTTAATCTTCCCGTTGTGACCAGCGGGGTGCCTGAAGATATGATTGCAACCGGCAGCGAAGCGCCAGATGATTCGTACGAAAACAAGGCAAATCTGAAAATAATCGATGGCGTCGCGTTGTATGAATCTTCGCCGGGGAACTGGATAGATGTTACAGCAAATCTGCAGGCAGATGGCTCACTTACAACAACCACATTCTATGATGGCCGTCAGCAGAAATGGGTAGACAGTTGGGATATCGACATGAGTGTTTTCAAAAATTCGCCATACTTCCCTGACAATGGCATCATGTACACCGCAGAGACATCGGGCGGTGGTAATCTTGCGGCTACAAGACTTGTGAACGCAACTGACATCGGTCATCCGTTCACACTTTGTTCCAAGAATTCTGTCTACATAAAAGGTAATTACAACACTGTAAACAAAAAGCCGTCCGCAGTAATGACTGATGCGTTGACAATTCTGTCAAACAGTTGGGATGATGCCAAGAGCGATCATTCGCTCAGCGATCGGAGAGCCTCGGAAACCACTGTCAATTGCAGCTATATGACAGGAAATCAGAACACAGGTGAAGGTGGCTCAGGCTATAATGGTGGTTTTGAAAACCTGCCTCGATTCCTTGAAAAGTGGTCGGGTATCAAGTTCAACTGGACAGGCTCAGCGGTCGATCTGTGGCTGTCTGAAGAAGCTACGCATCCATGGTCTTATGGAAGTTACTATACAGCCCCGAACAGAAACTGGGCGTTCGATACTGACTTGCTTGATCCTGACAACCTTCCTCCCGGCACGCCGTTGATTTCGATTTTCCAAAAAACCGCATGGCGGGAGGTTGTTGCACAGAATTAGATTCCCCTCTTTCCACACTGCTCGTCAAGTCGCGGAGGAAACAACAGTTTTCTCCGCGCTTGTCGTTATAGGAGTATGCACATCTCCCCTGCTGAAAACCTTCGCGGGATTATCTCATCTTGTGAAGTTGAGTTTGAGGCCATGTCCCAGGCGGACATGACAATTACTACATGAGATTGTCGGCTCTTACACCGTAAGTTGGTGCGAACTGGAAATTAGAATATCTCGTATTTTTGCATTCTGTCGCGGAGCGTATTCCGTGAAATGCCGAGAATCTGTGCAGTCTTAACCTGATTGGAGTTCATACGAGCCAGAGTTTTCTTGATTACGGATCGCTCCAAACCAGCCTGAAGATGATAAAATATCTGCCCTGCCGACACATTCATTACTCTGTCGAAAATTGGTTCGAGAAGATCATCGAACATGCGAGTATAATCATCCTTGACGGCATCAAAATCTACCTGAACCTGATCGCTGTTATCTGATGCAATCGGGAAATCTTCCGGCTGGAGAATTTCATTCTTGCTCATCACCACAGCAGTGTGGACATTGTTTTCGAGTTCCCGAACATTTCCCGGCCAGTGATGATTCAACAGTATCTCCATAGCCTCTTTGGAAACACCCTGAATCCTTTTGCCTGAAATATCCGCGTACATGTTCATGAAGTGATCCACAAGCAACGGTATGTCTGACCGTCTTTCCCTGAGAGCAGGCAGATACACCGACACGACTTTTAGACGATAGAACAAGTCAACTCTGAACTTGTTTTCTTTCATGGCTGTAACGAGCGACTTGTTTGTCGCGGCAAGCACACGGACATCGACAGCAAGCGTTTCTTCGCCTCCTATTCGCTCGAATGTCTGTTCCTGAAGAACGCGAAGAAGTTTCGACTGCGTTGTCAGCGACATATCCGCTACTTCATCGAGAAACAAAGTGCCGCCATTAGCAAGCTCAAATTTTCCAAGCTTGCGGGCATGCGCTCCGGTAAACGAACCTTTTTCATGTCCAAAAAGCTCTGATTCAAGAAGAGCATCAGGAAGCGCAGCGCAGTTGACAGAGAGAAAAGCCTTGTCACGGCGATCTGAGTTTCTGTGGAGCGCACGAGCGACGAGTTCCTTGCCTGTTCCGGATTCGCCGAATATCAGGACGGAAGCATCTGACTTTGCAACCTGACCAATAAGCTTGGCGATCTCTACAATTTCAGGACTCTTGCCGATTATTTCATCATCGTGAAGGCCGGCGCTTTCTTTGACAGACCGCGAGTCCTTGCCATCTGTCGGCCTGCTTCCCATCGCTTTCGCGATGGTCATCAGAAGTCGCTCCACCTGAAACGGCTTCGTCACGTATTCATAAGCGCCTTCACGCATCGCCTTGATCGCATTCTCTGTCGAAACATAACCTGAGATGACTATTACAGGCACATCAATGTTATTCGATTTGATCTTGCGAACTACTTCGATACCGGAAATTGTGGGAAGGTTGACATCGAGAAGTACAAGATCGGCATGAGTAGAATCGATCATGTCGATCGTCTTCTCTCCTTCATCGGTGTAATGAAACTTGTACTCTGCAGGATCGAAAAGCTCTGCGAGAGTTTCACCGATCTGGACGTCATCATCGACAAGCAGGATATTTTTCATATGCCCGGAACACCTCCAATTCTCTTATTATCTAATCGGCCAGAATGTGTCGTTGTTTAGAACAGGTTGCTCAAAATGTGGCTTTATGTGCGATTGATGAGCAGGAGATTTGTTTCATACAGGAATAATGGATACATTTGTCGAAAGCCAGATTCACCTGGAATCCGGCGTCGGGGGGATATCAATCCCCAAGTGGAGTGGAGTTGACTTACAAGATCACCGCTATTTGCGCTTAATGCTGTATTTTTCGAGTAGGTCGTACAAAGTGGTTCTGGAGACACCGAGTTCAGCAGCGGATCGGGTTACATTCCAGTTATGTCTGGCGAGAGTTTCGCGTATATGGCTGCTCTCAACATCTTCCCTGAGCTGTGCGAGCGATCTTCTGGACG
>JAJRZO010000141.1 GCA_024275215.1 Candidatus Zixiibacteriota bacterium
ACGAGTTGGTCACCGACGATGTCGAAAGTTGCAGGAAATTCTACACGGAGCTTTTCGGATGGACGTCCAGGGATTCTGATATGGGCAATATGGCCTATACAGTGTTCAAATATGGCGAAACGATGGTCGGCGGAATGATGAAAATAACCAAGGAAATGGGCAATGTTCCGCCTCACTGGCTGGCATATATCGCCGTTGAAGATATCGACGCCAGGACAAACAAAGCGAAGGAACTCGGTGCGGACATTATCGTTCCGCCGACGGATATTCCGACAGTCGGACGATTCTCTGTAATTTGCGATCCCGGTGGAGCGGCAGTTGCCATGATTACATTGGTTGAAGACTAACTGTTCTTTTCGCAGGAGTGAGGCACTCCTGCGCTACTTTGCTTGAGTACCCGGCGGGTGCTCCACCCTTTGGGTGGGTTTCTAAAACAAATCTATCCCACCTGAAAGGTGGGATACCCAGTCGCCCCCGCAAAGGCGGGGTCTATTTAACATTAACGCGTTCAATGGATTCTCGCCTGCGCGGGAATGATATATTTTACCTTTGCGAGCATGGACTTACGCTTTTCATATCTTTTGGGACAACTTCTGGACATCTGCCGACTCTGGTCACGGCAGCATTTAATTCGCACATGTGGACATGTGCCGCTCACAGAATACAATACTTTGCTTTTACAATTGCAGCTGATGCCGGACGATTTCACCATCGACCATATAAATAATATCCTCGGCGATATTCGTAGTGTGATCGGCAATTCTCTCAAGCTGTCTTGAGACATTCAGCATTCGAATCAATCTGTCGACACATTCCGGATGCTTCTCGATTTCCTGTCCAACGCGTGAATACATATCCCTGTGAATGTCATCGATTTCATCATCCATCTCAAGGACTTTTCTGGCGGCTTCTTTGTCGAGATTGATCATTGCATCGAGACAAGTCCTGAGCATGGCCTGCACTTTAGCGGACATCCCGGAATAGTCATACGGCACCACAACCGATTTACGCTCGCTGAGAAACTTCGCGCCTTTTGAAATGTTCACGGCAAGATCACCGATGCGTTCCAGATCGTTGTTCATCTTCAGGACTGCGACAAGGAACCTCAGATCGACCGCAACCGGTTGGTACAATGCCAGTATCTTCAAGCATTCTTCCTCGACATCGATTTCCATCTGGTCTATATGAAGATCATTCCTGATGACTTTTTCCGCAAGCCTGACATCGCGGTCGGATACCGACTTAACAGAATTGTACACAGCTTCCTCGACCTGCGTGGAAAGCTGAATGATCATTTTTTTGAGTTTTTCTATTTCTCTTTGAAGACGTACAACCATTTTGTTATATCCCTTTCTTATCCGAATCGCCCTGTGACATAGTCCTCAGTTTCCTGTTTGTCAGGATTCGTGAAAATCTTTCTGGTGCGGTCAAACTCGATCATCACACCCTGATAAAAGAACCCGGTATGATCTGAGATTCTTCCCGCCTGCTGCATATTATGTGTCACAATAACTATAGTATAATTCTTCTTGAGTTCGCCGATAAGTTCTTCGATCTTCGAAGTCGAAATAGGATCGAGTGCGGATGCAGGCTCGTCCATCAGGATAACTTCCGGCTTGACAGCGAGCGCTCTTGCGATACAAACCCGCTGCTGCTGTCCGCCTGAAAGCATGTACGCGCTGACATCGAGCTTATCTTTCACTTCGTCCCACAGAAACGCATCCCTGAGCGCATTCTCGACAGCTTCGGCAACCAGTCCCCTGTCGGTTACACCGTTGACTTTCAACCCATACGCGACATTGTTGAAAATCGATTTCGGAAAAGGGTTCGATTTCTGAAACACCATCCCGACACGTCTTCTGACAGAAGAGACGTCTTTGATATCATTGTAGATATCTATACCATCGAGCGTAACCATTCCGGTCATTTTCGTATTGGGAATAGTTTCGTTCATCCTGTTCAATGTCCGCAGGAATGTCGATTTGCCGCACCCTGATGGTCCGATCAGAGCGGTCACCTGATTTTTTCTGATGTTCATCGAGACATTAAATAGCACCTGATTAGTGCCATAGAAGAAATCGAGCCCCTCGATCCGCATCTTGAAATCAGGATACTGATTGTCTCTGCTCGGCACTCTTACTTTCCCTGTTGTTTTGTTATCAACAACTGCTTCATCGTGCATAAGCTCTTGCCCTTCTCATTCGTGAGCGAACCAGTACTGCCACGAAATTCAACATGAATGTCAATGCAAGCAGCACAAGTACTGTTCCATACAGTATTGGCTTCGTTTTTTCGACATCCGGCGACTGGGTAGCCATAACATATATGTGATATCCGAGTTCCATGAACTGGTCATTTAGCTTTGTTGGCAGATAGGGCAGATAATATGCCGCACCGGTAAACATAATAGGTGCAACCTCGCCTGCACCGCGACTGACAGCAAGGATGCTTCCGGTCAGGATACCGGGCAACGCCTGCGGTATTATTATTCTTATTATGGTCTGCAATTTCGTAGCGCCAAGCGCGTAGCTGGCCTCCCTGAGTTCATTCGGAATAGTCCGGAGAGCTTCCTCTGTCGAGATAATTACGACAGGGAGCGTTAGTATCGAAAGCGTGAGCGCTGCCCAGATAATCGCAGGCTGCCCCCAGACAGGTCGTGCTGTGTCATAGAAAATCGAGTCGATACCGCTCCCGACAAACCCGATAAAAAAGCCAAGACCAAACAGACCGAAAACAATCGATGGCACACCTGCCAGATTAGAGATTGCGATGCGGATCAGTCTCATCACCTTTGAGTCAGGGCTTGTATATTCCTGCAGGTATACGGCTGTCAGCACACCGATAGGGACTACGGCTATCACCATGAGTATCACAAGCGAAACCGTCCCGAAAATTGCGGGAAATATACCACCGCTCTCCATCCCGTTCTCAGGCGGACTCGACAGAAAATCCCATCCGATGATCGCGGCACCGTGATAGATGACATTGAAAAGAATCACCGCAAGTATCGCCACTATGATGATGACTGCCGTCATAGTCAGTCCAACCGAAATTTGTCCGATTCTACTGGTTTTTCCGGTCCTTTGCCGGATGATTTGTTCAACAACAGTTGTTGTGTTTTGCGACTGCATTATTTCATTCTCCCCTGGAACCTGACTTTGAGCCTGGCGAGAACTATGTCACCGCCCAGATTTGTCAGGAATGTGAAGATGAAAAGCAGTGAACCGATAAAGAACAGAACATTATAATGTGCTGATCCGAAAACCACTTCTGCAAGTTCAGCCGCAATAGTAGCTGAAAATGTCCTGACAGAGTCTGTCAAACTTGCAGATATGACAGCAGCATTACCGGAGGCCATAAGGACAATCATTGTCTCGCCGATAGCACGCCCGAAACCGAGCACCATCCCGGCAGAGATACCCGGAATCGCAGCCGGCAGCACCATGGTAAGCGAGACCTGCCACTTATTCGCTCCGAGAGCCGATGCAGCGTCTCGAAGAGATACCGGCACTGTCGAAAGTGCATCTTCAGCAACAGTGAATACAATCGGAATGACTGCAAGACCGAGCGCAATTCCGGCGGTAAGAGCATTCAATCTGAATGTCAGACCGAGGGCATTCTGAACAATGGTCGCAAGCACAATCAGCGCGAAAAACCCAAGCACAACAGATGGTATTCCCGCCAGAAGTTCAATCACCGGTTTGATGAACTCTTTCAGCTTTGCCGGAGCGAATTCGGATGTATAAATCGCCGCGCCTACAGCGAGAGGAGTCGCAAACAGCATGGCTACGAGTGCAGCCTTGAGCGTACCGATCAGAAGCGGCAACAATGAATATTTCGGAATATCAGAATTCGGCTGCCATGACCATTTAGCAGGTTTGCCTTCGTAGTATTCCTGCTGGAATACCATCTTGCCGAGACTTGCTTCCTCCTTGACGAAATCATCAGTGAAAATGGGCAGCGATTCCTTGAAGATGAATATGAAGATCAGCAACACAATAATCAGCGAGGAAAACGCGCATACTGAGATTAGTTTCTCGCCGAAAAACTCCTTGATTCTGGATTTGGGTTTGAATTCCCAGTGTTTCATATTCATCTGTCTGTCGATGTTAACCCTGTTTGTTTGGTGTTTAACACTTACGCCTCCTGATGCCGGTTCTGGATTCCCGCCTGCGCGGGAATGACGATACTTTGTATCCTGAGCAGGTCAAGCGGCCTGTCCGCTTGACGATCAGCTATTCAAGTGCTCGCTGGGGCTGTGCCCCTGCGGATTCTCTGTTGTTACTATCTGCAATGCGA
>JAJRZO010000142.1 GCA_024275215.1 Candidatus Zixiibacteriota bacterium
AACATGGAGGCTGGGACGAACTGATTGAACTTTATGCCAACGTAGCCGCCCTTGATGAAATAGAGCGGCTGATTTCGCAGATCGATGTTGAGCGACCTTTAGTTGAAATCGAAGTTAAAATAATCGAGACAACGATACGTGATGAAAGCAAACTCGGTCTCGATTTTCCGAGCAATTATGGAGTCAGGTTTGCTGATCTTGATAATGATGAACTTGATCTGCGAGGGCTTGTCACGAAATCCTTTGAGACCGGTAGCGTAACATGGGGACGTATGACAGCTCAGGAAGTGACCATTTATCTTGATATGCTTATCAGCAATGGGAACTCGAAACTCGTCTCGAACCCTCGCGTAACGACTTTGTCGAATCAGGAAGCGGAAATCGAGGTTTCGACAACTATTCCGGTCGAGACTCTGAACAGATTCTCTGAAGCTGGTGTTGTACAGGATATTGTATCGTTCCAGGATCTGGATGTCAGTATCAATCTCAAGGTAACGCCTCGTGTTGCCGATGATTCGACCATTACACTTGATGTGTCATCCATTGTTGAAGAAATTGCGGGCTACACCGGACCAGTCGATAATCAACGTCCCATAACATCGCGGAGATCGGTGAAATCCTCAGTGATAGTAAAAACAGGTGAGTCACTTGGACTTGGCGGCCTGATGAAAGAGGTCGAGCATAAGACTGTGACGAAAATTCCGATACTCGGATCTATTCCTGTGCTCGGCAGGTTGTTCCAGCATCACAAGAAAACAAAAGAACAATCCGAATTGACAATATTAATCACACCTCGTATCCTCAACGGCAATTAAGATCGTAAAGTCGTTTGCCTGTTCGTGTTGATATTTATGCCCAAACAAGTTTGGGCATGCTACCCAATTGTAAATGTATTATTTGAGAGCCGGTACTATAGGGAATGTTGCAAAACATGCCTTGAGTGCTCGCAGGGGCTGTGCCCCCGCAGATACTGTGTTGTAACCATCTGCAATGCAATATACTAAATACACAGCAGCACATCTAAAGACAAACATACGCTTTGAGCAGATTTAACCTGTTGCTTGACTTATTCAGTGAAATTTTGCAATCTTCTGAATCATTTTGACTATATTGGTGATCGTATGAATGAGAAAGAACTCGTCAGAAAAGCCCAATCGGGCGATTTCGATGCGTTTGCAAAACTTGTAGATGCGAATAAAGAACGCATTTACTCGCTCGCTCGAAAGATGACAGGCAACGATCAGGATGCTGAAGATATACTTCAGGAGACGCTCTTGAGAGCAATCGACAAGATAGATCAGTTTCGCGGTGACGCATCTTTTGGCACATGGTTGTATACGATCACTCTGAATCTGGCACGGGCACAATTCGCGAAAAAGAAACAAACCGACCTGCAACCACTTGAGGATTATCTCCCCGGTACATTTGTCAATGGCGGACATCATCATGAAGGATCAGCGTTATTTGACTGGAAAGATCCGCATAAGCTTATGGAATCCGAACAGTTGCGCGATATTATTGATAAGTCCATAAGTGAGTTGCCCTACAAATACAGAGAAGCATTTGTGTTGCGTTTTGTGGAAGAATTATCTGTTAAGGAAGTGGCGCGACTTATCCAGCAGTCAGAAGCATCAACCAAATCACGCATCTTTAGGGCAAGACTGGCAATGCGTGACAAACTATCTAAAGTTTTTGAGAATGAATATGGCGGGAAAGTGTCCTGACTACATTAATGATCTCAGCGATTATCTGGATGGCGGCGTTTCTCCGGAACTGTGCGCTGAGATAGAAGCGCATCTTGGCGAATGCCGGGAGTGTCGGATTATGGTTGATACTCTCAGGCAAACAGTAACGCTTTGCAGGGCTGGTGCGGAAGAACCTCTGCCTCAGGCTCTCGAAAATAAACTGAAGTCTCTCCTCAGGCAACGCTGGGAAAAGAAGTTTAGCAAATAGCATTCACTGAGCCCCCTCATCGATTCTAAAGTCCCAATAAACAAAGGCATATCCTGTTGACACTAAGTGTATTACGAGTTATATTATATAGAATATGAATAAAATTAGTCCTTTTTTCTGAATCATTTCGACTATCAGTCTATCTAACGGTTAAACGGTTTTAATGAGAGGTACTACATGTCGAAAGGACTTACAAACTTTGCAATCAAACATCCCTGGTGGGTGATTACAGCCACAGTAGTTATTACGGCCTATTTTGCTTTCCAGTTTCCCAGGATGAAGATCGATACTGATCCTGAGAATATGCTTACCGCAGATGAGCCTGCGAGAGTGTTTGATCGCGAAACCAAGGAAAACTTCCAGCTCCATGATTTCATCGCCATTGGTGTGATTGCCGAAGACAATGCCTTCACGGTGGATCTGCTCAATCGCATCTACAGGATTACAGCAGCTATCGAGGACATTGACGGCGTCATCGTAGATGATATTCTCGCTCCGTCAACGGTTGATGACATCAAACAGGGTCCCGGGGGATCGATTGTCATAGAGCCGTTAATGGGTGGAGAGATTCAGACCCAGAAGGAAGCCGATTACATCTTCAGGCGCATTCAGGAAAATCCAATCCTGCGCGGCAAGCTGGCTTCGGATGACGGCAAGGCTATTGCGATATTCGTACCGATTGAGTCAAAGGATCAGTCATCGCGAATTGCCGGTGAGATGGAGCAATTGACAAAGAAATACGGCGGTAACGCAAAGTATCACATTGCAGGACTGCCGGTAGCCGAGGATTCATTCGGGTCGCAGATGTTTGCCCAGATGGCATACGCCGCACCGGCCACTTTCATAATAATCTTTATTCTGTTGTTTGTATTCTTCAGGAATCTCAAGGTGATTATTGCTCCTATGGTGGTAGCGTTGATGTCAGTTATCTGGACTATGGGGCTGCTGATTGCGACCGGCAACACAGTACATATCATGGCTTCGATGATACCGATTTTCCTGATACCGATTGCAGTTATAAACTCGATCTATATTATTTCCGAGTTTCATGGTCATTACAAGAAACATCAACACAAAGATGCTGCGATACGACATGCCATCAGCGAGTTATTCGTGCCAATGTTATTTGTGTCATCAGTCGCGGCAATCGGTTTCGTTGCTCTTGCAATCACTCCGATTCCGCCGGTCAGAGTGTTTGGACTGTTCATCGGTTTCGGTACGATGGTGGCATGGCTACTTTCACTTGTTCTCAATCCCGCCATTGCGATACTCATTTCGCCGAAAACACTGCGTAAATTTGCTGAAGCGGACGACACAAAGGGAATTCTTTCTCGATTGCTCTATTCATTTCGTGCTTTCTCGAAGAAGTACAGTGGAAAGATAATCGGTGCATCGATGGCGGTGATCGTGGTTTCCGCAGTCGGTCTGTCGATGATCGTTGTCAATGACAACCCGGTCAAATGGTTCAAGAAATCGCATCCCATTCGCCAGGCTGACATGGCGATGAATGCTCATCTTGCAGGTACTTACATGAACTATCTCGTTTTCAGTGGTGAGGAAGACGACGATATGAAGAGACCGGAAGTGGAACGATATATCGAAAAGTTCCAGAAGTTTCTTGTCAGGAGTGAGATTGTAGGCGCTGTCACGGGACTTCCTGATGTCATAAAGAAAGTCCGATTCGAAATGTTCGGCGCGGATTCCTCCAAGCTCGCTCTCCCGACAAATCAGGATGAAATTGCCCAGATGCTTTTCATTTTTGAAATGTCAGGCGGTGATCCTGGTGATCTTTTCAAGTTCGTTACACCGGAATATGACAAGGCGAATGTCTGGGTACAATTGAAAGATGGCGATAATCGTGCTGTGTCGCATGTTGTTGATCTTGCTAACAAGTATATTGCGGAAAATCCCCCACCGGTCGGAATTACCGCAGAGTGGGCAGGATTGCCATACATAAATATCGTCTGGCAGAAACTCATGGTTGGCGGCATGCGTGAAGCGTTGCTGCTGGCGTTTGTGATCGTACTTGTGATGATGATTTCGTTGTTCCGGTCGTTCAAGTGGGGTGTGATTTCGATGCTTCCGTTGACAATCACAGTGATGGCTATCTATGGCTTCATAGGTTATATCGGCAAGTCGTATGATATGCCGGTAGCTGTATTATCGACGCTGACGCTGGGGCTGTCGGTCGATTTCGCAATCCAGTTTATCCAGCGTCTTCGTACAGCATACAGACGCACCGGCAATTTTGAACAGGCGCTCCATGACAATTTCGAGGGAGTAGGCAGAGCAATCATGCGAAATGTGCTGGTAATTTCTATTGGGTTTGTTCCCATGCTGTTCTCCAGCCTTGTTCCATACATTACTGTTGGAGCATTTTTCCTCGCAATCGAGTTGGTGTCGGGTCTGGTAACTATGCTTCTGTTGCCGGCATTGGCATGGACTTTCCATAAATCCCTGTTCCCGCCTATTGAAGGGGCTGTGGCTACGGGACACTCGTTATCGAGGAAGGAGAAGAGGAAAGCCAAAAGGGAAATCAGGAAACAAAAAAAGCTGCGAAATGACAAGTGATTAGTTTAGAACTAAACAGGATTATTGATAAGGAGTAAGATGATGAACAAGATGATGAAAACGCTCGTGTTGACACTCGTGGGATTATTGCTGTTCGGAAGCGCTGTTATGGCTGAAGACGCAACCGAGATCATGAAGAAGTCGCATCTGGAGTATTACTATGCTGGTGATGATGGCGTTGCCAATGTTATCATGACGATCACGAGCAAACGTGGCAAAGAGCGCACAAAGGAATTCGTTATGCTGCGAATGGATGAAGAAGAAGGCGGTAAGCAGTATTACTATACGTATTTCCAGAAACCATCCGATGTGGCGCGGTTGACATTTATGGTTCACAAGAATCCTGATGGGAATGATTCCCGATGGATCTATGTACCTTCGGTTGATCTGATCAAGCCGATTTCGGCAGATGACAAAAATTCCAGCTTCGTAGGATCGAACTTCACCTATGAGGATGTCTCAGGACGTCACTGGAGCGAGGATACACACAAACTGCTTGCCGATTCCACGATTGGCGACAGGCCGGTTTATGTGATTGAATCAACTCCGGTCAAGCCATACAAAGGTTTTTCGAAGAAATTGTCATACATCGACAAAGAGAATTATCTGCCATTGTTGGAACGGTACTACGATAAAAAAGGAAAACTCGATCGGGTCTTCCGAGCTGACAAGATAGAAGATGTTGATGGCATCACTACCATGACAGCTCGATCAATGGAGAATGTCAAAAAGGGCGGCAAGACCACAATTGTTTTCTCGGGGATAAAGTATAATGTCGGGCTGACAAAAGACATATTCACCGAGCGGTATCTGAAGAATCCGCCTCGCGAGTTCATTAAGTAACTGGATGAATGTGAGGCACATGATGAAAAAGATATTAGCAATACTCATACTGGCTTTGTTTGCACAGAGCGCATCCGCAGAAGTCTATATCGGCGGCTTTCTGCAGAGTCTGTACGGCGGGAGAATCGAACAGGACAATCCCACTTCTACAGAGTATACGGCATCCGAGTCCCGCTTGCAGCTCAAACTCGAACACTTCGGTGACAACGGCGAGTTTTTCGGTCGTGTCGATTTCACCTACGATGGCGCTGTTGAATCTGAATACGATTGGGAACTGCGTGAGGCGTATTTCAAGTTCAGGCTGGCGAAATATTTTGATATCAAGATTGGCCGCCAGATACTGACATGGGGAACCGGCGATTTGATATTCATCAATGATGTCTTCGCCAAAGACTACACTTCATTCTTCATCGGACGGGACGACCAGTATCTCAAAGCTCCCCAGAATGCGATACGTGTTGAGTATTACAGCTCGATCGGATCGCTGACTCTGGTGTGGAGTCCGCGTTTTGAGCCGAACCGCCTTCCATCGGGTCAGAGACTGAGTTTCTATAATCCGATAATGGGCAGAATCGTTGGCGAGGACGGCAGCATGGTTCCGACATTGCCGGAATCGCAATTCAAGAACAGCGAGACAGCGGTAAAATTCAGCCGTTCTGTCAGAGGATTCATGGCTTCTCTCTATTTCTATCACGGTTTCTACAAGAATCCGATAGGGTTCGATATGGCTCTCGGTACTCCGGTGTATCCGAGACTTGATGTCTATGGTGCATCGTTAAGGGGACAGGTCGTGGGAGGAATCGTATGGCTCGAAGGCGGATATTTTGAATCACGAGATGATTCTG
>JAJRZO010000143.1 GCA_024275215.1 Candidatus Zixiibacteriota bacterium
CGGCATGGTTGTGAAGCCTGATTTCGAGACGAAAATCCAGTTGATCGAAAACGGTTCTATGATATTCAATGCACTTGGTTTTGATAAGCCAAAAGTCGCATTGTCGAGCGCAATCGACTTTGTCCATGAAAATTTCCCATCGACTATAATGAATCAAAAACTGATGGATCACTGGAGCGCAGGGA
Source organism: Candidatus Zixiibacteriota bacterium (assembly GCA_024275215.1). GTDB lineage: Bacteria > Zixibacteria > MSB-5A5 > JAABVY01 > JAHJOQ01 > JAJRZO01. Next base: position 186 of record JAJRZO010000143.1, read on the forward strand.
AAATCCCAGGCTGTGAATTATTCGGCCCGATCACACTCGAAGCTGCAACATCGAAAGAGATAGCGGCGAGTCGCGCAATTGACAGCACTGTTGCTGGAGATGCCGATTTGTTCGTGGTCGATTCAATCGAGGAATGTAATATCGTCTCGAAGGTTTTGATCCTGTTCATCAAAGCGACTTTCGCAGGCGTGATTGTCGGCGCGAAAGTTCCTGTCTCTCTCGTGTCACGGACTGACACAGTTCAGAACAAGAAGGCATCTCTTTCGATTGCATGCCTCGTGGCGGATTATCTGAGCGAACGAGGAGGTGAAATCTGATGGTCAAGGATTTTAACGATCTTGAATCTCTCGTTCACTCGAAAGTCGATAAACCGCGAAGAGTGATGGTTATCGGCAATTGTTTCTACACATGGATGTTTGCGCTAAAAAAGGCGATGGACGCCGGATTGATCAGTCCGGTGCTGATTGGAAATGAAAAGGCGATACGTGAGAATGCAGATATCCACTCGGTCGATCTATCAGGATTCGAGATCAACAATACTGTCGGCGATGTCGTGCATCCTGCCGTCGAAGCGTTGAAATCGGATCAGGTCGATGTCCTGATTCGCGGTGATGTCGGCACGCTCGATATGTTCTCGGCGCTTTTCGTTCGTGAGAGTGGATTCCGCATCGGTAAGAATCTCGTCTCAGGTATCAGCGCTCATTTTGTGGGAAAACTCGGAAGACTGATTTTTGTGACAGACCCGATTGTGGTTCCTGTGCCTGATCTCAAGACCAAAATCGGTCTTGTCGAGAATGCCGCTGCATACACGGCGAAGCTTGGTTTTCAGAAACCGAACATAGCGCTGACTGCCGCAGTCGAGGTCATCTATCCCGTCATGCAGCATACGGTTGAAGCTGCTGTTATTGCCAAAATGTCCGACAGAAAACAGATCAAGGACTGTCTTGTTGACGGTCCTCTCTCGATGGATTGCGCGGTGATACAATCGGCTGCCAAAGATAAAGGCGTAACAGGATGGGTCGCTGGCAGAGCGGATATTCTTGTCCAGCCGAATATCGAGACTTCTTACGGTATGTATAAGGCTTTCGTGTTCTTTGTCAAAGCGCCATCAGGATCTGTAGTAGTCGGCGGTAAAGTGCCGGTATGTGCAACATCCCGTGTTGATTCAATCGAAACTAACTACAATTCCCTGCTCATGGCGCTCGCATAGACTAATCTTTCTCGCTGTTTTACTCTGGGCAGGCTACCGACTGAAAAAGACTCATGCCCCAAACGGTCACGAGCTACTACTACAATTACAGATAATTCCGTAGTTCTTGCAGCTCACGTCCCCTCGGGACATGAAAAGATGGATGCCGGATCAAGTCCGGCATGACGGTGTTGAGTATTTCGTGCTACATGCGTGCGCTGCCAGGAATCCTTTTTCATACTCCGTCAGGAATCCTTTTCATGCGCCGTCAGGAATCCTTTCCTGACGGCTTTTTCTGGTCTTCTATCTTCTTTATCCTGCCTTTTATAGACCTGTCGTGGAAACTATATGCCTGCTGTCCGTATAGATAGATGAAAGGTGCGATTACATAATGATAATTCGTGTTGTTATTTGCCAGTTGCCAATTCGTGAGCAGGGTCTTACTCTCGAAGAAAAACTGAGCATCTTGAAAAAAGGCGCGGACGTTGTCTGTCTGCCGGAATACTTTCTGATGCCTGCCGAATCCAGTGACTATTCCCTTCTTGCTATAAATTACGACCGGAATGTCGAGTACCTCGCAAAGTTATCGAAGGATTTGAACACGATCGTCATAGGCGGCACAGTCGCTGTCAGGACAGGTGGCAGGATATACAACACATGCTTCGTATTCAACAAAGGATTACGTATTGGGAATTACCGCAAAATTCATCCTACGGTCGGAGAGATGGAAAAAGGAATTTCGCCGGGAGAAGAGTATACATCGTGGAGCGTTGACGGTATTAGGATTGGCGTATTGATATGTGCCGATGTTCTGCATGCTGAGAGTTTCGAGGAGATGAAGCGGCAAAATGTCGATATAATTTTTATCCCGACAACTTCTCCATACAGACCTCACGACACTATCGAGGACAAGGTCAGACGGGACAGTGAGATATTCGTCGATGGCGCAATGACAGCGAAAAGCTATATTGTCAAAACCTGCGCGACAGGATCAATCTTCAGCAAGAAACTACAGGGCAGGTCACTCGTTGCAGCGCCGTGGGATATGCTGTGGAATGTTTTCCCAGAATTAGAATCGAGTCCGATCATACACTCATACGACCTCGACATCGACAGACTCAGGCGGTACCGCCGCTCACAAATGATCGAAGGTGTGGCGTCGAAACTCTGAAATGATTGATGATACAATCATCATGCTGCACCAGATTTTTTATTGCAATTTGACCATCGTATCCCTTATACTTGGTTTGAGAATATCATAACCGTTGGGGGTGGCGTAAAGTCGTCGCCTGAGATAATACCCCCGAACCTGATCCGGGTAATGCCGGCGGAGGAAAACGGTGCTGAAGATTATGTTCAATACCATTGGTCCGTATGCTGCCCAATTGTGGGCGGTACGGGCTTTTTTGTTTGTGGGAGGTTGAGTCATCATGTATAAGCTTATTTTATTACTCTTAGTCTTACCGATTATGTTTGTTTCCGCACAGGCGGAGACGATCAGCGGTCTTGTCACAGATGTTGATGGTAATCCACTCACAGATGTCAACATCGCTGTCGGGAGCGTTCACTACCGACCGACTGATGGTCGTGGTAAATTCTCAATTGAGCTGGATGATCCTGAAAGCAAGTCGATCACATTTACACATGTCGGATTCAAACCGCTCATGATGCGAATCGGTCAGAAAAGAATGCTCAATGTTACGATGCAGAGATCGATCTATCGCACCGAGGGGATTACTGTCCATGCCAGCAGGGATAATCAAACCGGCAGTGCGCGGGCTTATGACAATTTCACATCCGAGGATATCGAGAGAGATTATCTCATTGGCGAATTCCCTCTGCTTCTCGAATCGACTCCGAATCTCTATTCGTTTGCCGATGCGGGCGGCGGTCTCGGATACAGTTATCTTCGCATACGCGGATTCGACGACAAAAGAATTTCTGTTTACATCAACGGCGTTCCCCTGAATGACCCGGAAGACCAGGCGACATACTTTGTCGATATTCCGGATTTCGCAGCCGAAGTCACAGATATTCAGGTCGAACGAGGCGTCGGGAGTTCCAGTTATGGCGATGCGGCTTTCGGCGGAACTGTCAACATAGTCTCAGCCGCTCTCGACCGTGAACGCAAAACTTCGTTTTCGACAGGATACGGCGGGTATACCTGCGATGGGAAAATTATCGGCGACATGAGGAAACAGGCTGTTGAGTATTCATCGGGGCTTGTCGATGGACAGTGGAATTTCTCCGGACGATACTCGAAACTTTACAGCGATGGCTACCGCGAAAATTCGTGGTATGATGGCTGGTCATATTATCTTTCGGTTTCTCGCCTTGATCCCGGAATGGTGACAACATTCAACACTTACGGCGGTCCGATGCGGATGCACCTCGCGTATTATGGCTCCGACCGCGAGACGCTAAAGAAAGATCGCAGGTACAACTACCTCAAATATGAAAATGAAACCGACAATTTCAATCAGCCGCATTATGAGCTGCACAACACATATCAGATCGATGACACGAAAACACTTACAAACACGCTTTTCTACATTCGAGGCAAAGGATACTACGAACAGTTCAAGGATGATAAGAAATACAGCGACTATAATATCCCTTCTATTATTGTAAGAGATGGAGCAGGAGATTCAGTCAACACGATTACGAGCGGGGATCTGGTTCGTCAGCAGTGGGTGGTCAAAGATCAGATTGGGCTGAACTCTCGTCTGGACATCAAGCATAACAAAGGTAGTCACTATATTGGCGGCGCATTTTATTTATTCTATTCGGATCATTGGGGACAAGTGGTATGGGCTGAGGGATTGTCATCCAGTGTCA
>JAJRZO010000144.1 GCA_024275215.1 Candidatus Zixiibacteriota bacterium
AGTTTCGGCTATCCCCTGCTCAGGCGGCGTGTCCGCTTTCCATCCGAGAAGACGCTCCGCTTTGCTCGAATCGCAAATCCAGTACTGTTGCAACAACTCTCGCAACTTATCAGTCGTCAGCCCGCGAGGTCTGCCGGTCATCGCCGAAATGAAAGCATCGAACGGCACCATAGCACGCACAAGCCATGTTGGAGTCAGGAGCGGTTTAACATCGACCTTCATCACAGAGGCAATCTTCTTCTGAATATCCCAGACTGAAAGAGGCCCCTGAATGGCTGCGAAAAAAGCCTCCCCAGAAGGTATATCCGATTCGACAGTTGCAAGAATCAATCTCGCAAGGTCTTTGACATAAACCAGCGACGCATATCGCTCTTTCCGACCGAGTTTCCAGTACCATCCTGTTTTGACCATCTTGAAAAACGGCAGCACGCCATTGTCGCGCGGACCATAAACAGCAGGAGGACGCACGATAGTAACAGCGAAATCATCCTTGAACTTCAAACATTCGTTTTCTCCGGCAAGCTTGCTTCTGCCATAGTCTGATACGGGATGCGGTGGTACGGTCTCATCGTTACCGGATGTCGAGTCAGAGGGACCCGCAGCAGCTTGCGAGGAGATATAGATGAATCTCTTCAGGTCAGGGCATCTTTCTTTTGCCGCTTCCAGGATATGTCTTGTGCCGTCACGATTAGCGCGCATGAACTCATCTGCCGATTTAGCCATAATCAATCCGGCGGTGTGGACGATATAATCGTGCCCCTCGACAACGGCTCCGAGAGTCTCAGGTTCGTCGAGCTCGCCGAATCTGAGATCCATGTCGAGATGCTCGATAAACTTGCGGCTGGAGGTTTTTCTGAGCATGCCGGTTACGGCATAGCCTGATTTTACGAACAAATCTGCAAGATGACTTCCGACAAAACCGGTGATTCCGGTGATTAATACCCTTTTTTGATTTGCATTCCCGCCTTTATTCACGAGCTTTTCTCTTGACATTAGTTGATGTTGACGGTTAGTTTGGTTTTTGCATGGGCACAAATAAATATGAAGACATCCAGCAAACAAGATAAAATTACGAAGCCACTGTTTCAAAAGTGTGTCGATTTCACTCGACCACAGGAAGTTATGGCGATGGGGTATTACCCCTACTTTCGCCCAATTTCATCCGCTCCCGCTCACTCTGTCATGATCGATGGCACCGAACAGATCATGATCGGGTCGAATAACTATCTTGGGTTGACGACTCATCCGAAAGTTAAAGAGGCATGTATCAAGGCAGTCGAGAAGTATGGCTCCGGGTGTACCGGATCACGATACCTCAATGGAACGCTCGATATACATGTAAGCCTCGAAGAAGAACTGGCTGATTTTCTTAACAAAGAGGCTGCGCTTGTTTTCTCGACAGGATTCCAGACGAATCTTGGCACAATCTCATGTGTGGTTGACAAACGTGACACGATTTTCATGGACAGAACCGATCATGCCTCGATTGTCGATGGCACTCGTCTCGCATTCGGGAAAACATACAAATTCGCCCATAATGACATGGATGATCTCGCAAGAGTGCTTCGCAATGTCGATTGCTCCGGTGGCAGATTGATTGTTGTGGATGGCGTGTTCTCGATGGAAGGTGACATTGCGAAACTACCTGAACTTGTCGAGATTGCCGAAGAATTTGACGCAGGTGTAATGGTCGATGACGCACATGCTGTCGGAGTGCTTGGCCCGGGAGGCCGAGGTACTGCGGAGCATTTCGGTATCGAAGACCGTGTCGATATTATAATGGGACCATTCTCCAAATCATTCGCGTCGCTCGGCGGCTATATCGCGGGATCATTTGAGATCATCAATTATATCAAGCACAAATCGCGCGAGCTGATATTCTCGGCATCGATGCCGCCTGCCGCGGTTGCCGCTGTCAGGGAAGCTCTGAGGATAATCAGAACCGAACCGGAGCGCAGGGAACAGCTTTGGAAAAACACGCTGAAAATGCACGAAGGGTTTCGGGCGCTTGGTTTCAATATCGGGGTAACCGAAACGCCGATTGTCCCGATACTGATCGGCGATGATATGGACTGTTTCAAGTTCTGGAAATCTCTCGGCAAAGCCGGCATATTTGCCAATCCAATAATTCCGCCGGCAGTACCTCCGGGGCAGGCGCTGATTCGTACATCTTATACAGCTACGCACACTGACGAGGAACTCGACAAAGTGCTCTCGGTTTTTGAGAGAGTGGGGCGCGAGCTGGGCGTAATTTGATGCCTGTCGAATGAACTACGACGAAATTGAAATAAAAGAAGTCGAAAGCAGTTCACAGCTTTCCGCATTCATAAAGCTTCCCTGGAAAATCTATAAGGATTACCCCAACTGGGTACCGCCGCTTATTTCATCAGTCAAAGCGATGCTTGACACGAAAACTAATCCGTTTTTCCGCTCTGCTACAGTCAAACTTTTCACCGCTCATTGTCAGAAAGAAATCGTCGGTAGAATTGCTGCGATTATAAATCACAGCCACAACAGTTTCCACAATGAGAACATAGGATTTTTCGGGTTTTTCGAGTCAGTGAACGACTATAATGTCGCTCGCAAGCTGCTGAAAGTCGCGATGATTCATCTGAAATCACAGGGGCTCGACAAAATGCGCGGACCGGTGAATCTGTCGACGAATTACGAAGTCGGCGCATTGATCGATGCTTTTGATTTGCCGCCTATGGTGAACATGATATACAATCCTGACTACTACCCTGAATTCTATGACAGATTCGGCCTGACAAAAGCGAAAGACCTTCTTGCCTATAAGATAACAGAGTACAACGAACCGCCTGAACGGATGGTGCGGATTGTAGAGAAGATTCGACAAAGAGCAAATGTTGTCGTGCGAACTGTAAATTTGAAGAAATTCGACGATGAAGTGAGAGCGATCAACAAAATATACAATAGTGCCTGGGAACAGAACTGGGGATTTGTTCCTATGTCCGAGGATGAGTTCTTTCATATCGCCAAAGACATGAAGCAGATTATCGACCCGGATTTAGTGTTCATAGCTGAAGTCGATGGCAGGCCTGTCGGTTTTCAGTTGGCGTTGCCGGATGTCAATCAGGTATTGCCATACGCCAATGGACGACTGTTTCCCTTTGGGCTGTTCAAACTGCTCTGGCATACCAAAGTCAGGAACAAGATCAACTCGGTTCGGGTCATCACTATGGGGATCGTGCCTGAATATCAAAAGCGCGGTATCGACAATATCTTCTATCTGGAAGTATTCAGAAGAGGTTCCGCGAAAGGATACAAGTGGGGGGAAATGTCCTGGATTCTCGAAGATAACGAAATGATGAATCGCGCGGCTCAGATGCTCGGCAGTAAAGTTTACAAGAGATACCGCATCTACGATATTTCCCTTAATTCTAAATAAACAGGATCAGCCGGTAGCCCACCCAAGCGTGAGGACGGGTAGGTTCATAAATAAAACATCTCCATGAACTTCGAAATCTTTGCGGTTGCGACTACGCATTATTATTCCTATGGACCGTCAGGAAAGGATTCCTGACGGCGCATGTTTCTGACGACGCACGAAAAAAACGCGAAATTGTCATGCCGGACTTGATCCGGCATCTATCTTTGTAGCCGGTAATTCCCGTTTGCCCGTCATCAACAAGGGAATTTCTTTCCTTTACACAGAACCGCGCACTAATCACATGGCGGTGGTCCACCGGCGAATATATATGTTATCAGAAAGACAACATCATCGATATCAACTGCGCCCGACCAGTCGGCATCGCCTGACTCAAGCGGATCGGGCGGCGGACCGGAAGCAAAGATATATGTAATCAAATAAACGACATCATCTATATCAACAGCTCCGGAGTTGTCACAGTCTCCGCATGTAAAGCAGATGAATGTGTAGTAGCCATTCTGGTAATTCAGAAGTTCCATATTCGGCTCTGAATACATGGTTGTGTCAACGATTGTATCAGCCCAGGCAACGCAGGAATCGCCAATCCACTCGACGCAATTCTCGAATGTACTGTCGTATTCCTCCCAGAAATTCCAGCCAATTCTATACGGGTATGTACTATCTACGAAATATGTCTCCCATTCATTGATGATCACATCTCCGGTGAAATCACATAGCGTGTCCGCCATCGGATCAACAACTTTTGCCTTTAGTGTAAGCAACAACTGTGGATCGGTACTCGGAAGAATTGGCGTGTCTGATCCGCCCTTCCAGCCGAGGATCCTGATGAGACTTCCATCAGTACCATAATCAGTCCAACTCACCGCCCAGTCGTCTGCGACAGAACCGGTAGTATCAACAGGATAATCCATGTAGAATCGTAATGTGGACGGGCAGCACATCTGTAACCATATCTGGAAACTCTCCACGGAGTCCTCGACCGAATTCAGCATCACATCGAATTCGACAAAAGAATCCTCCGGTGTTAGTCGGGAATCATCGATGATCAAATTCAGGATCGGGTCGGCTGATGCTGTTGATACTACAAGCAGACTAAATACTAATCCCACAACCGGGATCAGGCACAAACAGCGGGTACGGATCCGCAGTATTATTCTCGATAAAGAAATAATCATATCTTTCCTCTCAATTGGGAGGTCCCTATTGGGCGAATTTTATCGAATAGCACGAGTCTCATTACTACTATAGTACATAATTGAAATCCGTCAAGACAGATCCTGCAAACTCATGCAAACATGTGATGAAGTCGCGCATGTCAAAGAAGCGCAGGGCTTGCAACCTGCAGTAAAGCGAAGTTATCCTTGATGTAAATCCAGCAGTGTTCGTATTCTCGGATGATTGCGAAGTGGCGCCCATCGTGGATGAAGTCTGATCTCGGCAACTGACAGTGGTGATGGCATTGATAGTAATCGCTCGACCAGGTCAGCCGCCAGCTCATAATTACCCACCCAGACATTCACGAGACAGAGATCACGCAGCAAGTCACCGCCTTTGTAAGCGTCAGTCGAAACAGGCAGTTCGTTAGTTGCTTCTCTCGCAAATCCAATAGCATCATTCTTTTCACCGAATCCTGCCATTGCCAAAGCAAGCGCCATCTTGGTCTCTGCTTGTTCCTCACCAGTATGCTCAAGCAGAAGTTCAGCCTCGTAACAAATGCGAGCGGAATCATAGTAGATTCGGCTGCTGTCCCGATTGCCGGAGTAAAGATAGACCCTGCCGAAGTGGGAATAGTATGCCCCGCTGTCGGCAGCAGTTTCCAGTTCTTCGATATGTCTCTGTTCTTTTTTTAGTGCTGCTTCGAAATCTCCGAATGTCACATCGAGTTGCCATAGTTCATACCTGATGTCAAATGGATCAATATTTTCTTTGCTGTTTTCAAGCGTGATACGTGCCCGCGCAGTATCGCCCATAGAAAGCCCCTGTACCAGAGCTTTCGTCCCCCATCCCCACGCAAAATCGGGATAGAGCGACAAAAAACGATCTATTTCATTGAGAGCATCATCGAATTTCCGCATGTATGTGTCTGTTATGATCAGATTTGTCGATTTAGACATCGAATGAGGATCGAGTGTCACAGCCCTCTGCAACAGGTCACGAGCCTCATCCCACTCGCCCTGTCGCCGTTTCACATAGGCTACCGCACTCAGCAATTCACTGTTTCCCGGTTGGATTGCCAGCGCATGCGAAAACTCTTCAAGTGCGAGATCATAGTTCCTCTCAGCGTAATAGTAACAATAACCGAGCGCAAGATGACCGTCCGCAAGTGTGGAATCGATCATCAAGGCTCTGTTGGCGGCAACTCTTGCTTTTGCGATTCGTTCAGGTGTACGATCTTTGCCCGACCAGTACAAGTACGAATGAACCTGAGACAAGCCGGCATAGGCGAGAGCATATTCAGGATCTCTCTCTA
>JAJRZO010000145.1 GCA_024275215.1 Candidatus Zixiibacteriota bacterium
AAGTTTCTCACAAGCCATGCCTGCTTTTGCAGCATCGATAGCCTTGAGCTGAGCCTTAGCGACAGTATTATATACTTTCTTTTGTCTCGATGTCGCCTTGCCCACGAATACCGTCCGAGTTATATCCGAAACATATCCTTCATAAGTCGCTCCGAAATCAAATGTAATCATCTCGCCCTTTTTGATTACTTTCGACGAAGCAAGACCATGCGGTAGAGCAGCCCTGTAACCTGATGCAACAATGGTTTCAAATGCCGGCTTCTCAGAGCCGAGCATCTTCATCTGATATTCGAGTTCGGCGGCAATTTCGTTTTCCCGCAATCCCGGTTCGATCATACCAAGAATCCGCTCGAACGCGGTATCAGAAATCTTTACAGCGCCCTTGATTTTGGAAAGCTCTATTCGATCCTTGACGATGGAGAGGTCTTCAACAAAATCATTAGTAGGAATAAAGATGCCCTTACTAATGCCCGTTTTCAATTTATCGAGCGTTCCATACGTGAGAAAATCGCTTTCAAAGCCAATCCTGAAATACGGCTTTCCGAGCGGCTTAAAATCACACAGATCAGTGATAAGTTGTCTCTCAACAATATGTACTTTTGCGCCGCTTACCTGCTCGGAAGCCTGCTCTCTGTAACGGAAATCAGTGAACAGATGCGCCGATTTTCTCAGCACAACCAGCATGCCATCGAGCATTTCAGTCGCCGCAAATCCGCAAAGATAACGGACATGTGAAAGTTCACTCACGAGCAAAGCATCGATATTCTCTCTGGCAATTGACCGCTGCAGTTTAGCGATTCTTGATTTCATTATTTTTCAACCCTTAGCTGTCGCGTTTATCTCATCAAGTATTTTTCTAGCATCTGTATCAAACGGGTCATTTTCGACAATACTCAGACATATCTCTCTGGCCAGATCGACATGACCCTGCCTTGCATAGAGTCTCGCGAGTGTAACGGTTCCAAACATTTTTGGTTCCGATTCAGTCGCCTGTCGATTCGACTCGTTTGCGAGGGATTCTGCCTCTTTTGTCGTTTCGTCTTTAACCAGGGACGCTTTCCCCTTCACTCTGTCAAGTGCAGTCTGGCAATGATGGTCTCTTCTAAGAACCTGTTTATAATACGATTTCGCAAGAGAAAACGCCTCAGCCTGCCAGTGCAAATCCGCTATCATCTTCAGGGCACGAAGGTTATCCGGTTCGCATTTCAACGCCATGTGATACTGAACCAGAGCCTTCTCGGTTTCACCTTTGTCCATCTCTATGTCAGCCAACACGATATGACCAGTGCCATAAGTCGGAAAAGTTTCCAGACCGTCTCTGCAAACCTCCTCCGCTTTCTGTAACTGCCCGCGTTGCCGAAACAAGTCAGCCAGCCGCGCAAAGGTCAACGGAAGCCCTTCTCTCAGGGATTGCTCGAGATCCTTCTCGGCAGGCTTTGAAAGTTTAATTCTGGGCATCCATGCCTCACACAATTACGCATCACGATACCTGTGCGACCAGCACATGTCAATAGTAAACTTCCTCGCAAATTCTACAGCGAGTCGAGTATTCGGCTGGTTGAACGACCCTTCAGGAGCCTTACACGGACAACTTTGCCGCCAGCCGCCTTGACACATTCTGCGCCAACGATTTCTGTCAGCTTATAGTCGGCGCCTTTTACAAGCACATCGGGTAAAAGTTTCGTGATGATATTCAATGGCGTATCCTGCGAAAACCCAACCACATAATCGACAACCCGCAGTGATGCAAGGACTTTTGCACGATCACGGAATGGAACAACCGGACGACTTTCGCCCTTCAGACGCTTCACTGAAGCATCGCTGTTCAAACCGACGATCAGAATGTCGCCATAACTCGCAGCTTTTTCGAGAAGCGCAACATGCCCTGCATGTAAGATATCGAACACCCCATTGGTGAAAACAACCTTCCTGCCTTTGCGCTTGAGCCTGCGACGAATCGCTATCATATCCTTGAGACTGACAACTCGCTTCACCCCGAATCTCCTATTGTCGCTCTAATGCTTTGTCTGAGCGTTTCGGGCGTGACCTGGGCTGTCCCGATTTCGCCGACAACAATTCCTGCTGCTATGTTGGATATATACGCCGCCTCAAACGGATCGGCGCCACCGGTGACCGCTGCTGTATACGATGATATGACTGTATCCCCTGCCCCTGTGACATCGAAAACTTTTTGCGCAACTGTCGGCAGAAGATGATAAGTGCCGTCTGCGAGGAACAGCGCCATGCCATCAGGACCGCGTGTTATCAGGATCGAATCAAGGTTAAGTTCATTAAGCAATCCTCTGCCGACTGTGACAAGAGTCTCCTCGTCGCGGATACGCATGCCAAATGCGAACCCGGCTTCGTGATGGTTAGGCGTAATTACAGACACACGCCGGTACGACTTGAAATGAACATCTTTCGGATCAACAGCGACAAACAGATTGTTATCCCGACAGAGAGAGATCAAGTTATTGAGCAAACTACTTGTGATTACACCTTTGCCATAGTCAGAGATTATCAGTCCGCTGATTGAGCCGGTTTTCGATTCGATACTTGACAGGAGTTTTTTTTGCATATCCCCGTTGATTTCAGACTTTTCCTCTTTATCGGCACGCACAACCTGCTGGTTGTTGGCGATCACGCGCGTTTTGATCGTTGTGGGCCTGTAATTGTCCAATTCAATGCCTGAACTGTCAACACCAAGCAACGAACATATTTTGAGCAACTCCGCTCCGGGTTGATCATCCCCCGCGACACCCACGACAAACGGCTTGCATCCGAGTCTCTTGAGATTCAAAGCGACATTTGCCGCGCCGCCAAGAAGATATTCCTCGTGATCGACTTCCACGACAGGTACGGGAGCCTCGGGCGAGATTCTCTCGACATTACCCCACAGATAATGGTCAAGCATGATATCACCGAGCACTGCGATCTCTCTGCCCCGCCAGTTCGAGATGATTTTATCCGCTCGTTCGATATTGAATCCTGATCTACCGTTCAAATTAGTCCTTTCATGCTAAATACTTCTATTCAAGAGTCTGATTCTTCGCCTTTTGCGAAAGGCACTGGATTCCCGCCTGCGCGGGAATGACGGTGGCATAACCTGCAGCATCGCAATCACGTCACCCCTGCGGAGGCAGGGGACCAGAGCCTTCTGGTCAAGTCGACAAACTTATCCTTATCATAGCAAACACACCTATTCAAGAGCCGATTCTTCGCCTTTTGCGAAAGGCACTGGATTCCCGCCTGCGCGGCAATGACGGTGGCATAACCTGCAGCACGCAATCA
>JAJRZO010000146.1 GCA_024275215.1 Candidatus Zixiibacteriota bacterium
GTATCGGGCTGGCGCCGGATCGTTCAACGATTCCGATTCTCGGTGGAGTTCGTCTGCTGGGTAAAACCGGCAAAACCACTCTTGGCGGAATGAGCATTCAAACCGCCCAAAAAGATTCCATGCCTACAACTAACTATACGATCCTCAGGTGGAGACGAGATATCTGGAAACAATCAAGCATCGGTATAATGGGTGTCGGAAAGTTCAATTCCCGTTACCAAAACACCGTGCAAGGGGCTGATTTCCTGTATTCCACATCAAGCATTTTTGGAAATAAAAGCCTGACAATCGGTGGCGCTATTGCACAAAGTTATACTTCGGAATGCAAAACCAAAACCGGTCTGGCACATCGTATATTTCTGGATTTCCCTAACGATAAGATTGATTTTTCCGCTATCTGGGATCGTTCCGGCGCCGATTTCAACCCGGAAACCGGCTTTCTGCGGAGACAGAACTATCAGATGTTTATGATGGATATGCGCCTTAAGCCTCGTCCCACGTTCATCCCCTGGCTTCAACGTCTTACACTCAAACCATTCGATTTTAATTATTATATTGACGATCGAACTCACGAGATGCAGTCGCTCTGGTCAGAGTTTCGTCCGCTGGGTTTCACCACAAAGAGTGGAGAGTTTTTTGAATCCAATATCCAGCGCCGCGCTGAGAATCTGACCGAGGATTTTGATATCCATGAAGGCAATATCATTCCCAGGGGGGAATACTGGTTTACCCGTTACGAACTGCAATTTGCCACATTTCAGGGACGGCCGTTGCGTGGATTCTTGTTCTATCAATGGGGAAATTACTATAATGGGAAAAGCACCGAATGGAGTGTCGAGAGCACTATTCAATTGAACAAACATATCAGCATCAGTTCGGACTTTACCCAAAATTGCATCACACTGCCTGACGGTCACTTTATCGTTAATGAATTCAGTGGACGCGCTGATATGGCGATTAGCCCTGACCTGTTCGGCTCAGTCTTTACACAATGGAATAATGACGAAAAAATAATGCTTTTGAATTTCCGTGTAAACTGGATCCCCACTCCCGGCACAAATCTGTATTTTGTAGTTGATCAAGTCGTTGATACCAATAACAGTCATTGGAATATGACGAATACTACCGTACTGACAAAACTCATCTGGCGCTTCGTGCTGTAAAAACTGAACCCGTTGTCATCCTGAAGGATGAAATACTATACGGACGACAATTCTGGTCACTGTAGTGAATGTTTTTTCGGAGCTCCGGGTCAAGGGGGTGTTGAAAAAGTTAAGTTGCCTCGTTGCGGCATGTCTTGTAAATCCGCATAGCGGGTTTATGTGATCTGGCGCTCATGTCTGACAAATACTTACATGTCAGGTCGCAATCCGTCTCAGGCGAATCAAGACCAGACACAACAGATGATGAGATTTTGCAACAAACCCCAAGTCTGGCATGACAAGCACGCTGTATTTACTCGTTTTTGTATCGCTCAGGGTGATATGAAGGGCGTGTACGATATGAATTTCGCTTACCACCAATAAGCTCATTGATGTTCTTGGGGGAATGTCCAGGTTGGAAAGCAATTGACACGCACTACTATTTCCAATAGCTTACCGCATTTGAGAATTCATTTATGAACTGGCCAAATCGTCTTACACTCACTCGTATATTCCTCGCGCCGCTGTTTGTGTTCCTGTTTCTCATAGATAATGTCTATGCGCGACTCGCGGCTTTGATCACATTCGCGGTTGCCGCGCTGACCGATCTCGTCGATGGCTGGCTGGCACGGAAATACAATATCACGACCGGATTCGGCAAGTTCATGGATCCGCTGGCTGATAAAATACTCGTGTCATCCGCCCTGATTGCATTTATAGCACTCGGTTACGCCAAAACATGGATGGTTATGCCGATTATTGCTCGCGATTTTTTTATCACCGGTCTCAGGTCGCTCGCCGCATACAAGGGGGTGGTTATCATGACCAGCGGGGTTGCTAAAGTGAAGACTTTCCTGCAAATGACGGTCGTCGGTGTGATCCTGGCGTATATCAATCTCAAGACTTTCCTTCCAGTCTGGGACATCAACTGGGGGATATTTACTGACCCAAGAGTGATAACAACATTTGATATCATGCTGTTTGTGACTATGGTTGTAACCGTATGGACCGGTATTGACTATATTGTAAAGAATTTCTACCTGCTGAAAGGCATGCTATCATAAATGAAATCTGTTGTGCGACTGCTTGCTACAGGATTTTACACGGGTGAATTCCCGATTATTCCCGGCACATGGGGGACTCTTCCCGGCCTGATAATCTGTATATTTCTCTTTGGTGTACCGGTCATATATCAAGTGTTGATGACCGTCGTTGTGACGATACTCTCGATCGTTCTCGCTTCCCTCGCGGAGAAAGAGCTCGGTCACGATGCGAAACCGATTGTGACAGATGAGATCGCCGGAATGATGGTTACACTTGTTTTCGTGCCGCAAGTGTGGTATTATTACATAGTGGGGTTTGTGTTCTTTCGCGCAATGGATGTGCTCAAGCCGTTTCCTGCACGACAGGCCGAATCCCTGCCATCAGGTTTGGGTATAACTGCTGATGATATTGTCGCTGGTATTTATGCAAACCTGCTTCTACAGGTTGTAATCTATCTGACTTAGGCTGGCATGGACGCGATAATCATAACAATCGGTGACGAGATACTCTCCGGCGCCACTATCGACACTAATGCAGCTTATATTGCGAAAGCACTGTTTGCGATTGGCATTGATGTCAGGAAACGATCATCTGTTGGTGATATCCGCGAGGATATGCTCCGCGAGATCAAATTGGCTCTTGAGGAGTATGATCTGGTTGTTGTTACGGGGGGGCTTGGCCCGACAGATGACGACATCACAAAGGAAGTCATCTGTGAGGCGTTCAATACTCGTCTTGTTAAGCACGAGGAGACCCTCGAAACACTCAAGATGCGTTACAAACAGCTCGGCATGACCATGTCAGATATTGCGATTGGTCTGTCGCTCCAGCCTGAAGGCGCACACCTGTTGATCAATCCTCTTGGAACTGCTCCGGGTATAGTTTTTGAACGCAATGATACTATCTTCTGTTCACTGCCGGGAGTGCCATCGGAGATGCAGGCGCTCGTAGATTCCGGACTCATTCCATTCCTCAGAGAAAGGGAAACAGGCAAAGTCATATTGTTTCGGGATATTTCGACATTCGGCATGCCCGAATCCAAACTTGCAGCGAGGTTACTCGATGCGGGCTACAAACCTGATGGAATCAGACTGGCGTTTCTGCCGTCATATTCCGGCATACTGATAAGGCTTCGCGCTGAAGGTGAAGATGAAAAAAAGGTTCGCGCAATACTGGATCAAAATGTCTCACGTATTAGTGAAATCGTGAGTGAGTTCGTTTTTTCGACTGATTCTGAGAGTCTTGCTGAGAAAGTTGCGAGTCTGTTGAAGGAGAAAAGAGCCACTGTCTCAGTGGCCGAATCATGCACAGGCGGGATGGTCGCCAAGCTGCTGACCGACACTCCAGGAAGTTCTAAGTATTTCACACAGGGTATTGTTGCATACGCCAACGAAGCGAAAATCGACAGGCTCGGAGTTGATCCCCGAACGATTAAAAAATATGGCGCAGTTTCAGAAGAGGTCTGCCGTGAGATGGCTGAGGGCATCAGACATATATCTGGTACAGACTATGGGCTTGCGTTAACCGGAATCGCCGGACCGGGGGGCGGAACTGATGAGAAACCTGTCGGAATTGTATATCTCGGAATTGCGGACGGTGAAGGCGTCAGTGTGACAAAACGATCATTCTCCGGCGACCGCGATGTTATTCGTACCCGATCGGCGTACACACTCCTGAACCTGCTGAGGAAACGAATCCTGAAATTATGACAATGATACGAACATTTTTTGCGGTGGATATTTCCGACGGCCAGAGGCAGGCGGTTTCGAGCATACTCGATGAATTCAGAAAGCTCGATGTACATGTCAAGTGGGTCAAGCCGGAAAACCTGCATGTCACGCTCAAGTTTCTCGGTGATACAGATGAGGATACTATTCCACAGATATGCGAGACTGTTAATAGTGCAATCAGGGGCGTCCCTTCATTTGTTTTTTCACTTGAAGATCTTGGACAGTTTCCGAATGCTCGGAATCCTCGTGTTATCTGGGCGGGTATCAGAGATGGGTACGAAAGTCTGAGGGCATTGTCAGGCAGGATAAACAATGCTGTCAAACAGCTTGGATTCAAGCCGGGAAAACGGCGATTTTCCCCACACCTGACTATAGGCAGGGTCAAAGATAACAGAAATATAAGAACACTGATGAATGAAATATCTGTGATTGACTTCGTGTCGGAGACTTCGTTAGTTTCTGAAGTTATTCTGTATCAGAGCACATTGCGTCCTCAGGGACCGATATATACGCCACTGAAAACATTTAGTCTACCTAATACTCAAGGAGGCTGACAATGGGGAACCAGGCTGTGCCAGACAAAAAGAAAGCTCTGGATCAGGCAGTAGTCCAGATTGAGCGGCAATTCGGAAAAGGCTCGATAATGAGGCTCGGATCAGACCAGCGGGTCGAGGGTCTTCATGTAATTCCGACCGGATCGCTTGGGCTGGACCATGCGCTTGGTGTCGGAGGTATTCCACGCGGGCGCGTTACGGAAGTTTATGGACCTGAGGCGTCGGGGAAAACCACGCTTGCTTTGCATATTATAGCAGAAGCACAGAAACTTGGTGGAATTGCTGCGTTTATCGATGCTGAGCATGCTCTCGATGCGACATATTCAAAAGCTTTGGGAGTCGATACCGATAATCTGTTGATCTCGCAGCCGGACAATGGTGAACAGGCTCTCGAGATCGCCGATACATTGGTTCGTTCCGGCGCTGTCGATATTGTTGTTGTCGATTCTGTCGCAGCACTGGTTCCGCGAGCCGAGATCGAAGGTGAAATGGGCGATGCGCACATGGGACTTCAGGCGAGATTGATGTCTCAGGCTCTCAGGAAGCTGACCGGGACAGTCTCGAAGTCGCGCACCAGTCTGTTATTTATAAATCAGATTCGTATGAAAATCGGCGTCATGTTCGGCAATCCGGAAACTACGACCGGCGGAAATGCTCTCAAATTCTATTCGACAGTCAGGTTGGATATACGCCGAATCGCCGCACTCAAGGATGGCGAGACCATCGTAGGTTCACGCACACGGGTGAAAGTGGTCAAGAACAAAGTCGCGCCCCCGTTCAGGCAGACAGAATTCGACATAATCTACGGCAAGGGAATATCTCTCGAAGGAGAGATTGTCGATATCGCCGCTGAGCACGGTATTGTGGATAAATCAGGCGCATGGTACTCCTACAATGGCGACCGGCTCGGTCAGGGTCGTGAGAATGTTAAGGCGTTTCTCGCTGAAAATCCAGAGTTGCGAGACGAAATAGCCGGTCGGGTCAGAGACGCTTTGTTCGGTGTTAAGCCGGAGCCTGAAAAGAAAGAAGTAGAAAGCAAGACTTGAGAGATCGATCTGCCGTAGTACGAATTGTTCCATCGAAGAAGGTGGCTGGCAGGTTTTCTATCTATATTGATGAGGAGTTTGTCGCCTCTGTCGATGGCGGCGTTCTGGTTCAACTTGGGCTGAGCGAAGGCACATCTCTTTCACCATCCGAAATCGAACAGCTTAGAAAATCTCTTTCTGATCAGAAATTGCGCGATACCGCATACCGAATTCTTTCCCGCAGATCGCATTCAGAGAAGGAATTGATCCGTAAACTCAGGCAAAGAGGGTACGACCACCGGCAGATCGATTCCCTGATTGCGGAATTCAAAGAAAAGGGATACATATCCGATGAACAATTCGCCGTGGACTGGATAAACAGCCGGATGATGCTCAAGCCGAGAAGCAGACGAATGCTCGAAGCTGAGCTTGCCGCCAAAGGAGTGTCAAAGTCGGTGATTAGCCGGGCGTTGGATAAGAAGCTGTCAGGAACTGATGAAACAAATCTCGCGTTTGAGCTTCTCGAAAGACGACCGAGCAGATTCATTCGGGACAATTCGGTTGACACAAGACGGAAAATATACAATTTTCTGCGGTATCGCGGGTTTGGCAATGAGACGATCATGGGCGCAACCGCGAGATTTATCAGGGAATTTTGCCCGGATAACGATCAGTGAATTTTCCTTAGGATTTGCACGAGGTGATGGTAGTAGAGTATCATGAGAAGATGGTTCCCGACTTTTGCCGGGATGATATGCTTGTAAAAGTGCACACAGTAGCTGTGCTGCTGTGTATTTAGCATATAGTGTTTCAGGTAGTTACAAAACAGAATCTGCAGGGGCACAGCCCCTGCAAGCACTTGAGGTGGGTTTTTCAACAAGCCCGAAAGCCGGAATCTATCTTTGCTGTATCAGAAAGTTAGTTGAACTATGAAGAGTTCGGAAATCAGACAATCGTTTCTCGACTATTTTAGGAAACTCGATCATAAGGTTGTTCCATCATCATTGCTGATCCCGGTCGATGACCCGACGCTCATGTTTACTAACGCGGGCATGAACCAGTTCAAGCTGGTCTTTACCGGCGACGAGAAGAGACCGTACAAACGCGCAACTTCGAGCCAGAAATGTATCCGCGCGGGTGGAAAGCACAATGATCTCGAAAACGTGGGTGAAACGCCGCGACATCACACTTTCTTCGAAATGCTCGGCAATTTCTCATTCGGCGACTATTTCAAGGCTGAAGCTATAGAATATGCCTGGGAATTTACCACAAAAATTATCGAACTTCCGAAAGATCGCATTTGGGTGAGTGTATTCCGGGATGACGACGAGGCATACGAGTTGTGGGAGAAGATTGTTCCTGACTTGAAAGGCAGGATCCTCAGATTCGGCGAAAAAGAGAATTACTGGTCGATGGGTGATACCGGCCCATGCGGACCATGCTCCGAGATTCATTTCGACAGGGGCGAAGAATTTGGGACTGGTTCCGAAGATGTTGTCAATGGTGAGACAGATCGGTTTGTGGAAATCTGGAATCTGGTCTTCATGCAGTTCGATAAAGATGCTGACGGAAATATCACGCCATTGCCGAGACCATCGATTGATACTGGCGCGGGACTCGAACGAATCGTCTGTATATTGCAGGATGCAGAGACTAATTTCGACACTGATCTGTTTGTGCCGATCATAAATGCGCTTGAAAATATCTGCGGGAAGAAATACATGACCGGTTCCGCCGGGACATCGTTCCGTGTGGTTGCCGATCATCTAAGGGCGTTGACATTTGCGTTCTCCGATGGCGCGGTGCCATCAAACGAGGGCAGAGGATATGTTCTGCGCCGGATTCTCAGGAGAGCAGCCCGTCATGGCAGACTGCTCGGCGTTCACGAACCATTTATGTACAAGCTGACGCCTGTTGTCCGTGAAATCATGGGCGGGGCTTATCCTGAACTCGAGTCGAAAGCAAAACATGTTACGGAATTGATACGAGCGGAAGAGGAACGTTTCAATGAGACACTTGACAAAGGTCTTGCCTTGTTCGACAAAGTTGCCAAGAAAGTCAAATCTGCCGGAAACAATACGATTCCCGGTGAGGATGTGTTCAAGTTGTTCGATACGTATGGATTCCCTGTCGATCTGACTGAGGTTATGGCTCGCGAAAGCGGTTTGAAAATCGATATGCCCGGCTTTGAAGAACACATGTCCGAACAGAAACGCCGAAGCAAGGAAGCGCGCGGCTCAGTAGGTCTGACTGTCAGTTCGTATAAGGAAGAGAGCGAGTTTGCAGGCTATTCCTCGATGAGATGCACTGAAGTCACCGTGCTAAAGGTAAAGGAACGAGAGGATGGCAGGCTGGAGGTTCTGCTGGATAAGACGCCATTCTACGGTGAGTCGGGAGGACAGGTTGGCGATACAGGCAGGTTGACGGCAGACGGGCTGGTTTTCGAGGTGCTTGATACACTTAAAAGTGGTGAAGCGATTCTTCACATCGGGAAAAACCTGCAAGGGAGCATTTCTGCATTTGAGAATATGAAAGTCTGTGCAGAAATTGATGCGAATCGCAGGAAGGCGATTGCCCGCAACCACACCGCGACTCATCTTGTCCACAAGGCTTTGCGTGAAATTCTCGGCGAACATGTCGAGCAATCCGGCTCGCATGTCGATCATGAACGATTACGGTTTGACTTCACTCATTTCAAGGCTGTAACACCTGATGAATTGAAACAGATAGAACAACGCGTCAATGAATCGATCATGGCGAATTATCCTGTGAAATGGAGAGTGACCTCCATTGATGAAGCCAGGACTGCCGGTGCGATGGCGTTGTTTGGCGAAAAATATGGCGAGCGAGTCAGGATGGTTGAAATTGATGACTATTCCCGCGAGTTGTGCGGCGGTACACATGTGAAATCGACCGGAGAGATCGGGTTGTTCATAATAACTCAGGAAACCGCTGTCGCAGCCGGAATGCGCAGGATGGAAGCTCTCACCGGCGAGGGCGCGTATCGCCTTATGTCGGAATATCGTGACAGCGTATATCAAATATCAGCTTTGTTGAAATCGACACAATCAGAATTGACAGAACGCGTTGAGAGTCTGATCAACAAAGTCAAAGAGCAACAGAAAGAGATCGAAAAATCCAGACAGGCTCATGGTGACAAAAAGATAAAATCGAATCTTGATAATCTGATTCAGGTCGGAGATTATTACTTTACGACTGCTGAGATTGGTGACAGAAAGGAAGCACAGCAATATCTTGATAATATCAAGAATGATTCGAGGAAAGTAATCGTCTGCATGAAACAGGAATCCAATTATTTCATCGCGGTGTCGAAGGTCGCCGCCGAGAATGGTGTTTCTGCAAAATCGATCATTAAAAGTGTGAACGGCATGCTCAGTGGGAGAGGTGGCGGCAAGGATACATTTGCACAAGGTGGAACAAAACAACCATTCACACTTGAGGAATTGGAGAAGTGCTTCAAAAGTTATATAAAAGATAGCGTGAAAGAGAAAGAGAAGTAATACCGTCATTTCCGCGCAGGCGGGAATCCGGAACCGGATTTAGAATGCGTAAATGTTGCAGTCTTGAAAGACCTGACTGGTCCCCTGCCTTCGCAGGGGTGACGTAAAAGTGCACACAGTAGCTGTGCTGCTGTGTGTTCAGCATATCGCATTGTAGGTAGTTATATGACAGAATCTGCAGGGGCACAGCCCCTGCGAGTACTCACTGTAGGTCAAGCGGCCTGCCCGCTTGACCTACGAGGACTATCATATTATCAGGCCCGGTATGGAAAGAGGATATTGAGTGATCGTTTATGATTATCTTTTGAAGACCAGAAACCTTAAGGGTGCCGGTTTTCTCGTGCTGATCGATCCGGACAGGGTCGATCCGGATCATTTGGTTCCGTTTGTCGAGCAGTCTGTCGAAGCGGGCGTCGATGCCTTTCTTGTGGGAACATCGCTTCTGACGGATGCGAACGCATCCGAGATTATCACAACGATCAAGAAGACATCCGAAATTCCGGCGATCATATTTCCGGGAAGCTGGCGACAGATTGCGCCTGAAGCCGATGCGATTCTCTATTTGTCGCTAATATCAGGAAGGAACCCCGACTATCTGATTTCCGAGCAGGTCAAAGGTGCGCCTGCTGTCAAAGCCTGCGGTATCGAGGCAATTCCGACAGGATATATGCTCATCGATTCGGGAAAGCGCACATCGGTCGAATTCATGTCGAGCACACTGCCGATTCCGCGCGACAAATCGGACATAGCGAAAGTCCATGCGCTCGCGGGTGAATACCTCGGTATGAAACTGATATATCTCGAAGCCGGATCAGGCGCAATAGAGTCTGTTCCTGACAAGATGGTCGAGGAAGTGACTAATTATATAACATGTCCGGTGATCGTCGGTGGCGGTATCGACAGCCCCGAAGAAGCTCACAGCAAAGTAATATCGGGTGCGCCGTTCGTGGTGGTTGGGAATCATTTCGAGAAGGGATCATCTCGGGAATTGCTTTCGCAATTCGCCGAAGCAGTACATGTTAGATCTTCAGCAGGAGTAGAGTTGTGACAGAGAGTGAGCGCGAATTGACGCTGGAAGCATTGACAGAGAAAGAGCGGTTGCTTCTGGCCGGAAAGAACGATTATCCCGACAAGATTGCTTTTCTGGCTGAGATGATTTCATCGACAATCAGCAACGGTGGCAAAATTCTGGTGTGTGGAAACGGTGGTTCGGCTGCCGAGAGTCAGCATTTTGCGGCAGAGATGGTTGTCAGGCTGACTGCCAAAGTCGAACGCTCAGCATTTCCGGCAATCGCGTTGACATCGGACACTTCAGTCATCACGGCATGCTCGAATGATTACGGCTTCGAGAGAGTATTTGCGCGACAGGTTGAAGCTATAGGAAGAAAAGGCGATCTGCTTCTTGCGCTGTCCACATCGGGGAATTCCGACAATGTCATCAACGCTGTCACTGCCGCGAGAGATTTACAAATTGAAACAGCCGCACTTCTCGGTAAGAGTGGCGGAGAACTCGCGGAAATCACTAATTTCAGCATTATAATACCATCGCAGTCGGTCACGAGGATTCAGGAAGAACACCTGTTTATACTGCATCAGGTGGTCGAACTTGTCCAGTTGTCGCTCTCACCCGAAGAATAGAGTACCGAGGATGCTCAAACAATGCGACTAAGGAGAATAACCGACAAGTCGCAACTCAAAAGATTCCTTTCGACAAATCCCGCAGAAGCCCTCTATTTTCTTGGCGATCTCGATGATTACTATTTCCCGAAATGTGAATGGTTTTTCGTTGAAGATAATGATGCTCCACGATCGGTCATATTGTTGTACAAGAGCAGTATAACGACTCTGTTGGTGCTTGGTAGTATTTCAGGAGTCGAACATTTCCTGACTGAACATCTCGATTTGCTTCCAGACGAATTCTACTCGGCATGGTTCGATAGGTATGACGCCCTGATGACAAACATATTTGTGATTCCCAATCCAAAGGGAATGCTTCGGATGACTGTTACCATAGAGACATTCAAACCGATCAACTATTCAGGTGAAATTAAATTTCTCAATCTTTCACATAGAGATGAAGTGATAAGATTGCTCGAATCGTATCCGGGTAATTTCTTTGAGGAATACCAATTGGCGACAGGATACTATCGAGGTATCTTCATGGATAACAGGCTCGTGGCTATGGCCGGAGTGCATACGGCCAGTGTCGATACAGGAGTCGCGGCAATCGGGAATGTTGTAACTGATGCGGAGTATCGAAAGAGAGGACTTGCGGGTTATGTCACCTCTGGGGTGGTTGCTGCGCTTCTGAAAGATCATGACCTTGTCGGATTGAATGTCGGAGAAGATAATCAACATGCTGTTCGCACTTACGCCAGGCTTGGATTTGAAGTGAAAATGAAATTCCGTGAAGGATATTGCCATAAGCGGAAGTAGGTTTTGAATGAAATCGGCAGACAACATATCGAAATACTGGATCAACCCCACACTATATGTTGTTGTGATGTTTCTTCCGTTCTCGATAGCCATCTCCGAGATATTTCTCCTGATCCTGCTGCTCGGTGTACTTGCCCATGTTGCTGTGAGCGGAGCGTTTGCAGAATTCAAGTCATCGCTTTTGTATGCCGTAGTCGCCTATATACTGATCTCACTCGTATCTGCATTGTTCTGTGATATAAATCCGAAATCGATCAATGAGGTCGGACATCTATTGTTGTACATAGTCCTGTTTGCGGGAATCTACATGGGACGAAGAGCGATGTTCACGAGAGGTCATCTATATTTGTTCATGGGAGCGGTGGCATTTGGTGCGATCAACGGTATAGTACAATTCTTCAATGACTACGGGATCGTAGGTAAGTTGACAGTGAACAAGCCGGGAATTCCTCCCCGTATCAGGGGTACATTTTCCAACAACCTGACATACACCGGCTTCTACGGTATGGCGTTGTTCTTTTTTCTGCCGTTTTTGTCGGTAAAAACAAAACGATTCCGTGCGGCACTATCACTGGTACTTCTTTTGTTGATTGCTGCGCTTCTCCTGACTCATGCTCGCGGCGGGCTTGCTGCCGCTGTTGTTACGGGTGTATTGTTCGTGTTGCGCCAGCGCAGATATATCGTTCACTTGGTTGCAGTAATTGTTGTGATTATTGTGGTGACTTTGCTGTTTTTGCCTGAACTTGTCGCTCGTGTGGGCTATATATTCGATAACAGCATGAGTATGAGCACGATGTCGCTCAGATATATATATGCTAAAGCGGCTATTGATTTTTTTCTCGGTAACCCCCTTCTTGGAATCGGACCGGGAGCATTTACTGCAGCATTCGAACTTTGGAAAACATCTCCTGAGCTTGGTCCCGCTGCCCACGCGCATAATCAGTATCTGGAAGTGTTGGCAACTACGGGCATTCTTGGATTCACTGCGTTTATTTCAATTCTCGTTATCATTTTTCGGCGGTTGCTCAAAGCTATCGCTCAAACAGGGGAAAGACTCGCAGATCCTCTAATCGTAGGAGCGCTCTACTCACTTGTATTTATCTGTATTTCATCGGTGTTTGAATGTCATTTTTCCGATGAGGAAATATTCAACCTCATAAACCTGCTCGTCGGGATAGGTCTCGGTACCGCTATTAGAGCGACCGTGAGTCATCATCCACCTGAGGTGTGACAGATCGGTTCGTCAAACTCAGAGTAACTTTGCCTGCAAGAATGACAAACTGCATACGAGTGTCGATGTCGCAAAGATGGTTCCCTGTTTTGCGGGGATGATATAGACATTGCTTTTATCATTTCATACCTGTAGAATGAACCTGAGCCTTAATTGACAAGGAGCAGTATCCAATGAAAAAAAGCAAGATCACCGCAGAAGACCTGCTGAAGTTGAAATTCATAAACTATGTCGTACTATCTCCTGATGAATCGAAAGTCATGTTTACATCATCGGTTGCATCTGAGAACAAGAAGAAATACTTTTCTCATATCTACATGGTCAACTCAGATGGTTCTGATTTCAGGCAATATACGTTTGGCGATGTTTCCGACAGCGCACCTGTTTTCTCTCCGGATGGTGAATGGATCGTTTTTCTCTCAAAACGGGGTGAGAAGAAAGGTATATATCGAATGCCGACATCAGGAGGCGAAGCAAAACTTCTTGTCGAGTCGGACGGATCGTTTTCGGATTTGTCTGTTTCTCCGGATGGCAGAAAAATCCTTTGCATATTCGCAAAAGCGGATAAAGTGCCTGAAGATGAAAAGGGTAAGAAAGAAGCTCCGGTCTTCAGACATATTACACGCCTGTTTTATAAACTCGATGGCACAGGATTCATTCCACAGGATCGCGGGCATATTCATATCTTTGATGTCAACACCGGCAAAGGGAAGCGGATTATCAATATGCGAAATGGCGAACGGTCACCCGTATGGTTTCCCGACAACAGGCGGATAGCGTTCATATCCAATACTCAAAGGGATTCTGACCGCGACAGCATGATGGATGATGTTTTCGTCATTTCGGCAAACGGCTGCAAACCACGTAGACTGAACACACCCACCGGTCCTGTTGCCGCTCTGTCAGTTTCGCCTGACAGTAAATTTATAGCGTTCGTCGGTCACGATGAACCTGATGACGCGTGGGGTGTGGCAAATTACCATATCTGGAAAGTCCCTGTTACGGGTGGAAAAGCGGTTGATCTGACCCCAAAACTCGATCGAATGACTTATGATCTGACTATCTCGGACACTGGCGAGGGTTTTGGCGTAATGCCTCCGCACTGGTCGCCTGACGGGAAAAAATTGTTTTTCACGGTCTCGACATCTGGCGCGACGCATCTTTGCTCAGTAACTACGGGTGGCCGGAATTTCAGGACAGTCATCGGTGGCAAGCTCCATGTTAAAGCCGCATCGATGTCAGGCAGAGGAAATTTAATTGCGGCCGCAATAACAACCGCGAATATGCCTGCGGAAGTATTTGTCTCGAAAGCTACATCCGGCTCGAAACCGAAGCAGTTGACATATCTGAATCGTGATCTTCTCAGAAAACGCGATGTCAGTAAACCGAAAGAGATTATTGTAAGCGGACATGACGGCTACCCGATTCATGGATGGGTTCTCACACCGCCGAATTTCAATCCGAAAAGAAAATACGCCTCGATCATGCAGATTCATGGCGGTCCGAGAGTGCAGTATGGCTACAGCTTCTTTCATGAAATGCAGTATCTTGCATCACAAGGCTATGTTGTCTATTACTGCAACCCGCGCGGCGGACAGGGTTACGGACGGAAACACGCCGAATGTACTGTCAATAACTGGGGCAGCGTCGACTACGAAGATTGTATGTCAATGGCGCGGTATATGGCTGATCAGAAGTATATCAATCCCAAACAAATGGGTGTGACTGGCGGGAGCTATGGCGGTTACATGACCAACTGGATTGTCACGCATACGAGACTTTTCAGCGCGGCGATAACACAGAGGTCTGTATCGAATCTCATATCGTTCTACGGATCATCCGACATAGGATTCGGATTTACGCGCGAAATTAAAGGCTCACCGTACACGGAAACGGATGCCTGGTGGGAAATGTCACCGATAAAGCATATTCGTGATTGCAGAACACCGCTTCTTGTGATTCACTCCGAACAGGATCTTCGATGCCCAATCGAACAGGGCGAGCAGGTCTTTATCGCGCTCAAAATGCTCAGGCGCACAGTCGAGATGGTGCGATTTCCGGGTGAACCGCATGGGTTGTCACGAAGCGGGCGACCGGACAGACGAATCGCTCGACTTGAATGGATATCGAAGTGGTTTGATAAGTATCTTAAGGGGAAGAAAGGCAAGTAGTTAGACCAAATTTTGCCTCAATCTTATTGAACAGCAAGTAGCCCAAGCCGATAACAATCTTGCAGGTCAGGCTCACTTGAAGCTTGACGATACAGACTTTGGGAATAACCTCTCCTTGTCTGCCCCCAAAACGGTCGTGATCTACGATATCTGTTTCATTCCGGATAATGTAATTCAGTAATACTCCGATAAGATATTAAGTAACAAGGGGGCTAATTTGTCTGGCGAAATATATCCGCCGGAGTGGCTGAAAACTTTGCTTTTCTGGAGCGAACGATGAACCGTCGTATCGGCGATATCCTGATCGACAACGGACTGATTACAGATGAAGTCCTTCAGCAGGCACTCAATATCCAGAAACAGACCGGCAAAAAACTCGGCCAGGTTCTTGTGGATGAACATTTCATCACTGAGGACGATCTCGCTGATGCGATCTCTGAGCGACTCGATATCCCGAAAATGTCCCTCGAGAATATAGTCATCGATCCCGAATTGATGCAGCTTGTCGGATGCGAACTTGCCAAACGCCACCAACTTGTACCGGTTTTCAAGCTCGGCAACACGCTGACAGTAGCCATGTCGGATCCAATCGATGTCGTTGCTGTCGATGAGCTTAGATATCTTACAAAACACAAAATCAACAGGGTCGTAGCGACTCATTCCGACATTACAGCAGCTATCGAAGAACATTACTCTGTCAGGGATTCACTCGATCAGGCGCTCGAGGATGCCACTCGACAAAAAGAATCCGAGTTGCCGGATATTGCAGTCGGTGATGTTCACGATGAAGCGCTCGCCGGTGAGGCGCCTGTCATAAAGTATGTCAATCTTCTCATAGCTCAGGCGATCAATAATCGTGCGTCGGATATTCATATCGAGCCGGACGAAAAGAGCGTGAGAATCAGATACCGGGTCAACGGTTTGCTTCAGAAAGAAGGAAGTCCGCCGAAGGCGATTCAGTCGGCTTTGATCACAAGGCTTAAAATTATGGCTGAGCTTGATGTCTCCGAAAAACGAGTTCCTCAGGATGGCAGATTCACATTCAACTGGGGAAGCCGGACAGTCGATGTCAGGCTCTCGACTCTGCCGACCATTCACGGCGAAAAAATCGTAATGCGTCTGCTCGACCGGAGAAATCTTCTACTTGGATTGGATAATCTTGGATTTAGCGACAAAGTGTTTCAGGGTTTCCAAAGCATAACTCGCAAGCCCGAAGGACTGATACTTATCTCAGGTCCGACCGGATCGGGGAAAACCTCAACGCTCTATGCTGTTCTCGACGAAATCAATTCTATCGAGAAAAATGTGATCACCGTAGAAGATCCCGTCGAGTACAACCTGCCCGGTATCAATCAGGTGCAGACCAACGAGAAAGCGGGTTTAACATTTGCGAGCTGTCTCCGGTCGATACTTCGCCAGAATCCCGATGTAATTATGGTTGGTGAAATACGAGATTCCGAAACTGCCGCAATGGCTGTGCGTTCCGCAATGACAGGACATCTGGTGCTCTCGACAATACATACAAACGACGCAGCAGGAGCGATCACTCGTCTAAATGACATGGGTGTTGAAAATTTCCTGCTGGCGTCGAGCATACTCGGTGTCCTTGCACAAAGGCTTGTTCGTGTTGTATGCCCGTCGTGCAAGACTCATGATACTGTTCCAGCCGCATTGCTCAATGATCTTGATATCCGCGAAGGCGATGATGTTACGTTTTATCAGGGGGCAGGGTGTGATGAATGCCATATGACAGGTTACAGAGGCAGAATGGGAGTGTTCGAATTCCTGCCTGTGACAAACAAGATTAAGGATCATATTCTTGCTGAAAGCTCGGCTGGACAGATCAAGGCGGCTGCGATGGCTGAAGGTATGCAGACATTGTATCGTGACGCCCTGAACAAGGCGCTCGAAGGCAAAACAACCTACCGGGAAGTGCTTCGTGTCAGTCAGCGCAGCGAAAGATCCACACGGAGCCAGGTGAATGCCGCAACAGTACAAGTATAAGGTCAGGGACAAGTCAGGCGAACTGATTCTCGGTACTGTCAGAGGCGAAGATGAATCGTCGGTAGAATCCTATCTCGAATCGCTTGACCTCATTCCAATTCAGATACGGCCTAAACGCGATTTCTCGATACGCAAGATACTGCGTTTCGGCGGATCGAAGCCGAAATCTGAAGATGTTGTGCTCATCACGAGGAAGATGTCGACTCTTTACCGTGCAGGTATTCCAATACTGAAATCTCTTGAGATTATCGCTGAGCAATATGAGGATGCGATGCTCGGTGATGTTCTTTTGTCGATACGGGATGATCTGGAACGAGGAGAGCATCTCTCCGACTGTATGGCGAAACACCCAACAGTGTTTACCCATATATATGTTTCGAGCGTCAGAGCAGCCGAAGCATCGGGAAAACTCGACATTGTGCTCGACAGCCTTGCTGAATCCATGGAACAGGAGCTTGTTACGCGTGAAGAGGTAAAGAAGGCTCTGAGATACCCGATTACAGTAATGATTGCAATCTCGGTTGCATTTGTGATATTGACTATATTTGTAGTCCCCAAGTTTACCCAGTTTTATGCTTCTTATGATGCGGATCTCCCTGCACCTACACGGCTCATCGTTGCTATCAGCAATATATTCAAGAATCTTTGGTATATAATATTCCCGGGCATAACACTGGTTATCTATGGACTGAGAAAACTGCTCAAGAACCCTGCGATGAAGCCCTATGTGGATTCGTTCGCACTGAAGATTCCGATCATTGGAACACTGCTGGTCAAGAGCGCATTGTCACGATTTTCTCATGTCTTATCTGTGCTGGTTGCCTCTGGAACACCGTTGATTCAGAGCCTTGATATTGTCAAAGAAGCTGTTGGAAATCATGTGATCGGCAATGAAATCGGCAAGATGAGCGAAGGAATGCGTGAGGGACGGACTCTGGCTGAATGCAAGCCTCACATGAAGCATTTTCCCAAACTCGCGCTTTCACTGATGCATGTCGGTTTGGAATCGGGGTCGCTTGAATTGACATTAAAGGAAATACGAAGATTCTTCGATAGGGAAGTTCAATACATGTCGAGCCGACTGACGAGTTTGCTGGAGCCATTCGTGTTGATTATAGTGGCTGGCATGGTTTTAGTCCTTGCTCTGGCGATTTTCCTTCCAATGTGGAATCTAATATCCGTATTTAAGTCTTAGCTGTTCAACTCGATTCCCAAAATGCCGATAAAACTAAGAGTGAAAATGGGCAAATGTAAGAAAGAGCGGCCGTTATGACAGGCTTCCCGGGAAAGTCATATACGAAAGTTTTCGCTGTTGTCGAAACGGTGATTTCTATAGTTGTCGTTGGATTGATTGTAGCAATCGTGATCCCAAAGTATGGAGATATCAGCCTTAAAGCGAAAGAGTCATCCTGCAAGATGTCCCTTGATTCTCTTCGCGCGGCAGTGTCAATCTGGTACGCAAGGGAAATCGCCAGTGGTTCTCGCAATCCGGCATTTCCCCCGATCGATTCACTCAGGAGTGTCGGGGTTGTAATGAAGAGGAGCATACCGGCGAATCCATTTCAACCGAACGCAGGGGACAGCATAGTCGCCGGTGACAAGAAGGGCGAGACTGTCGGCGAGAGAGGCGGCTGGGTTTACAATGTCAGGACCGGCGAAATATGGGCTAATACGAAAGGCTCTGGAGAGAACAACTTGTAGATCAGTATTGAGGAATTGAAATATGTTACAACGGCGGGATGGTTTCACGGTGCTTGAGTTGGTGGTGATCATAGTGGTGCTTGGGATTCTTGCTGCAGTCGGAATTCCAAAGATAGGCGGCCTGATTACATCATCGAAAGTAAACTCAACCAAATCTGAAATGTCGGAGCTGAAGAAAGCCATCGTTGGAAGCCCCGGCATGGTTGCTGGTGGAACAATTGCGAGCAGAGGTTTCGAGAATGATGTCGGTTTTGCGCCATCCCGGCTTGAAGATCTCGTGACCAAACCGGATTCTATCCCTTCATGGAATCGAATCACCGGAATCGGCTGGCATGGGCCATATATCGACACTTCGGAAGGCGAGTATCTTAGTGATGCCTGGGGTGCAGCCTACGCCTATAATAGCGCGACCCGGAAAATCGTAAGCATTGGTTCAGGCGACAGTTTATCTGTAGGTTTTTGATATGCAAAGAAAGTTTTCAGGAAACAGCGGCTTCACGCTGATGGAGCTTATAGCAGTGATCGTTATTATGGGAATCATCGCTGCGGTTGCCATGCGTTCGATTGGCAGTACACTTGACACAGCGCGGGTTGAAAATACGAAACGAGAAATGGAACAGCTCAATTTCGCGATTTCAGGCAACCCTGACCTTTTCTCGAATGGTATGAGAACAGACTTCGGTTATGTCGGCGATGTTGGTTCACTGCCTTCGAGTCTTACTGATCTTGTGGTCGATCCCGGTTACTCGACATGGAATGGGCCGTATATTTCGAGTGACTTCGATGAAGCCGGCGATGAATACAAGCGCGATGCATGGGGTGATCTGTACACATATAACAGCACGTCGATACAATCGAACGGCGGAGGCGGCGGAACGCTTACGAGATCGATTTGCTCTGCCGTATCCGAGTTGACATCCAACAGCGTGCTGGGTTCAATAACAGACGCTGCCGGTAATCCGCCGGGTGACAGCTCATCGGCTGTTTCGGTGATACTTTCATTCCCGAATGGCGCGGGTGGGATTACAGATTCCTCGATTACGGTCTCATCGGGAGGAGCGTTTTCATTTACTAATTGTGTACCGATCGGGAATCACATGATCCGATCAGTATATTCAGTAACGAATGACACAGTAACAACTTATGTGTCCGTGATGCCAAATGGCGAATCATTCGTCAGTATGAGATTCCCCGGCGCTCTATGGTCAGCTCCATGATGAATGCAATGACTAACCCGGGAACAAATCATGCCTCCTGAAACAATAACACCGATTCCAGCCCAGGTCACCCCTCAGCAGGATCACGACCATGCAGGTATGCCAAAAACTGATTGCCGTATGCTATTTGTCATAGAGATTGGCGAGGAAAACCTTGCGTGGACAAGTGTCGGTCTTTGCAGGAAAAAATGCCGGCCAATGTATCGGGGAGGGGTCGAAATTGGTTACGGTGATATTGACAGCCTGAGCGAATGGTTCAAGTATTTCTGGGAAACTGCGGGAGAGCATAAGCACGAAATACATCTTGT
The DNA here is from genome assembly GCA_024275215.1 of Candidatus Zixiibacteriota bacterium. Taxonomy (GTDB): domain Bacteria; phylum Zixibacteria; class MSB-5A5; order JAABVY01; family JAHJOQ01; genus JAJRZO01. The sequence goes on from JAJRZO010000146.1 coordinate 20,085, forward strand.
AATAACAGGGCCGGAAACACTCGAACGTACATTTGTTATTCCTGTCGTTCCGAGATCCGAACTGTCGATAGTTGTGAAAAATCAGGCTCGGAAGGTTTTTCCGTTAGACGTCGAAAAAGGGCTTTTCGGATGGAAAGTAATCGGTAAGGTCAGGAGAGCTTCCGAAGAGAAATACCAGATATACTCACTGCTGCTTGGCGAGCATTGGCATGGCTGGTTGAAGAAGATATTCGGCAAGCGCCTGGACTTTGTAACTCTGATTACTTCGAGCGGTCAGCAGTTTGAGAATTATCTCAATGAGATCGAAGATGAGTTCAAATCGAAAGACTCCTATCTTGTCAGATTGAAGGGAAAGGTCGTAGAGACGGGATTTTTCCATGATGGCTATCTCGAATTCTTTCGGGAAGTTCCAGTCGAGAGCCTTTCAAATGGAGGAACTGTAGCAGAACTAAGGCGAATAGTGGGAATCGAAGAAGAAGAACCGAAAGATGATGAATCCGATCAGGAACTTGTCATTAAAGAACTGAAATCGATCATTGTCGATGCTCTCGATTATTATCAAGGTCAGTTTGGACAACGAAAGATAGCCACAGCGTATCTCTGTATGCCCGACAATCTGTCAGGTCAGGTAACAGAATTCATTCAGTCTTCATTCGGCACTGATGTTATCAATCTGTGCAGCACTGTGAAAATTGCCGAGCACTGTAAACTTGCTCGAGTTGAGCAGGTGTCATCATCATATTCGCTGTGGGTGACGGCGTTCCCGAAAAGAAAAATCAATACGGATATTCTGAATCTTTTGCCGGACAGTATCCGTGACAAAAAGAAAGAATCCGTGCTGTTTCGCTGGAGTCTGGTGGGATTCGCGCTGGTGTTACTTACGATTTCAGTGCTGTCCGCTGTGAAGATTATCTCAATCAATTCCATTGACGATGGTTTGGCTGAGTACCGGCGTATGGTCGCGGATATTGAATCATCTCCGGCGCTTTCCACGCTGGCTGAACGCAAAGTCTGGACGGACGAACTGACTAAGAGCTATTCACAGATTCATGCCGAGTCCGGTTCCAGTTTCAAGTCGCCGCTTCTGTTGCTGTCTGATCGCAATATGGAAGACGTGCGTCTGAATAAAGTGATAATCAACTACGGTTCTTCCGGTGAATCGAGTATCGATATTGATGGAGAAGTGATCGGAAATCCAAATCGTCAGGAAGCCGTTTTGTACATGTACCTTTCAGAGCTTGAGAAGCATCCGGCTGTGAAAGAATTCAAGTTGTTGGACAAGGGGAACTCCATACAGTCCGGAGTGAAGAAAACAGTTTTCAGCCTGAGATTGGTGGTTCAGTCTTGATCGAGCAGATAGTCAAACGCAGATTTGAATTGACAATTGCCTTGTCGGCTGCGGTTATCGCAGCCTGGATATTTCTGTTCTACTTTCCTCAGAAAGCTAAAGAGCAGGCGCTCATCGAAGAGCGTGAAACGATCATAAAGAAGCTCGATCTTGCAGATATGCGGCTAAAGGAAGCTCGTACGGTTACATCAAATCTGAACAGGATTGAATCCAAATGGAGCGAGTTGCGTAACTGTCTTGTCCACCCTGACAATGCCGACGAGATCATCAAGAGAGTCAGAACTATTGCTTCCCGACAGAATCTGAAACTTCTGTCTGTTGACCTGAATTTCGATCCGCTTCTCGACAAGCTTGGAGGCGAGGATCTGATGCTGTCTATCAGCCGGATCAGACTCGATGTTGATGGTAAAGGCCGATATTTCGATATTGGCGATTTCATCGGCGCGCTCGAAGATGAGGTTTTGGTTGCCGGCATTGACAAACTGGAGCTTACCTACAAACAAGCGATCAACCCAAAAATCGATTTCTCGCTCGGACTCGAAGTCTTTATTCTTTCGGAAGAAGGAGAATCAGGCTGATGACGGATAAGCGTAGAAAGATCATTGTCTTTTCGATTCTGGCTATAGCTGTAGTCTGGGGAATATGGAACAATCCATTGTCATCGAAAAAAGAAATCAAACAGGTAGAGAAGCAGCCTGCCATGCTGGGTGAAGCTGATATGCCGAGCGGCGGCGACACTGAAGTTATGCCGGGAAATACGACAAAGTTCAATTACGGGGGCTGGAAGGGCGATCCCTTCAGGCGGAAAACTGTTTCTCGAAAGGTCGTACGGCCAAAGAAAGAAGAAATAGAATTGAAACTCTCGGCAATATCGACACACGGCAAGAAGTCGATGGCTGTGATAAATGGAAAAGTTCTCGGTAATGACGGCGTGATCGATGGCTGGGCTGTGGCTGAGATCGATGATGAATCTGTGTTGCTTGTCAAAGGATCGCGCAATATCAGGCTGAGTTTGAAGCGGAGATAAATATGAAACGATCAATGTTCTGTAAAACAGCAGTGCCAATTGCGCTGATCCTGATTCATATCTGGGGTGGAGTCGCTTTCGGCATAAACCGGAGCGAGATGGAACAGACACAGGTCAACGTGACAATAGAGAACGGCTCTGTAGTTGATATACTGAAACTGCTCGCTATGCAGAATGATTTCAATCTGTCGGTTTCAAGTCAGGTGGAAGGATTGGTGACGATTTCCCTGAAGGATGTTGCTCTTACTGATGCGCTGGATGTCATCACATCAGCCGCATCATCGTCATGGTATCTCGCCGGTAATGTTATTGTGGTTAAGCCGTTGGGACAAATTGACCAGGGAGAGTATGAGACGAGAATAATCAAATTGCAGCATATTCCTGCTGAAGCAGCGAAGAAAATGGTCACGCCCATACTGCCTGAGGGCTGCAAGGTAGAAGTGTTATCCCGACA
>JAJRZO010000147.1 GCA_024275215.1 Candidatus Zixiibacteriota bacterium
AATACATAGAGCCACAGGATACAGCTCTTCCGCACCGTGACGAATTAAAGTCTCTAATTGATGATATAAATGCCGGAAAAGTTGAAACCCTGATAATAGCAGACAGTAATCCGGTCTACAACGCACCCGCTGATCTCAAGTTTTCTGATGCTATAAAGAAATGCAAACAGGTCATTCATATCGGACAGCACGCAGACGAGACATCCGCCGAAAGCTCATGGCATATTCCGCAGGCGCATTTTCTCGAAAGCTGGGGTGACGCGCGGTCTATCGATGGTACAGCGAGTCTGATTCAGCCGATGATCGAGCCTCTATTTGGCGGCAAGGGGATGAGCGAATTCCTGAATCTGATCGCCACTGGCGAGGATCGCAGCGGCCATGATATACTCAGGGAAACCTGGACTGAAAAATGGGGAGCTCTCGAATTCGAGAGGAGATGGCGGAAAGCTATGCATAACGGTGTGATTCCGGAGACTGAGTCAGCATCTGTGAACATGAGTATCTCTAATGGTGACATCGAAGCTTTGATCGTAGAACAAATCGCCGGTTCCGCCAAACCCCCGACTTTGGAAGCTCTGTTTGCTGTGTCGAACTCGATCTACGACGGCAGGTACGCCAACAACGGCTGGCTGCAGGAGCTTCCTGATCCGATCACAAAACTTTCATGGGATAATGCCGCTGTTTTAAGTCCGCAAACAGCGAAAGAGCTTGGCGTGGAAAACGAGGATGTTCTAACGATCAACACAAACGGTCAGAGTATCGAACTTCCGGTGTGGATTGTTCCCGGTCATGCTGATAACTCGATTACACTTGAGCTTGGGTACGGTCACAAGAAAGCCGGCAAGATCGGCAGCGATGTCGGCGCAAATGTTTACATGCTTCGAGCAATGGATTCATACGACTTTGTGACCAGCATCAAAGTTACTCCGGCAGGTCGGAAACATGCACTTGCCAACACGCAGGATCATGGCAGCATGGAGGGTCGTCATCTTGTCAGAGAAGCGAATCTCGAAGAATATAGAATGCACCCGACATTCGCAGGAGAAATGGTCGAAACCCCGCCGCTCAAGTCGCTCTTTGCAGAACATAAATACGACGAGGGCTACCAGTGGGGTATGACAATCGATCTTAACAAATGCATCGGCTGCGGAGCCTGCACTACATCGTGTCAGAGCGAAAATAATATCATGATTGTCGGCAAAGAGCAGGTCCACAAAGGCCGCGAAATGCACTGGATCAGACTCGACAGATATTTCACCGGCGACGAGAACTCACCTGAGATCGTCCATCAACCTGTTGCGTGCCATCACTGCGAAATGGCGCCATGCGAGCAGGTTTGTCCGGTCGCGGCGACTGTCCATGATTCCGAAGGGTTGAACGTCATGGTTTACAATCGCTGCATCGGGACGAGATATTGTTCGAATAATTGTCCGTTCAAGGCCAGGCGATTCAATTTCTTCCATTATTCCGGCAACCTTGCTGAAACGATTAAGATGGCGAACAATCCTGATGTTACTGTCAGGTCTCGCGGCGTGATGGAAAAATGCACTTATTGTATTCAGCGAATCAATGCCGCAAAGCAAAAAGCAAGAAAAGAGGGTCGGGATGTTGCCGACGGTGAAATTGTCACTGCCTGCCAGCAGGCTTGCCCGACTAAAGCTATACATTTCGGAAATATCAGAGATACAAAATCTAAAGTCGCTGAAAAGAAAAAATCAGATCGCAGATATGACATGCTCGCAGAACTCA
>JAJRZO010000148.1 GCA_024275215.1 Candidatus Zixiibacteriota bacterium
ACGGGAGATGGATATTCAAGGGGAGGCATTGCAATCGGATCTGACTTCTCAGTCAGGACATTGCCGGTATGAGTATCGCGAAGCTTAACAAGAGCGGCCATATCACCGGCACCGATAGAACTGACCTCGCTTCTCTCTTTCCCGTTCGTGACATATATCTGACCGATCTTCTCTGATGTTTCAGAATTGACATTGTACAAATCATCGCCGTGTGCCACTTTGCCTGAAAAGACTCTGATGAATGACAACTCGCCGACATGCGCTTCGGAGACGGTCTTGAACACATAAGCTGTCGGCGTTCCACTCTCAGAGATTTCACGGGTTTTCTCATCCGTAGTACCGGGCACGATCCCCTTAAAGACTTTTTTGTCGCCCGGAGTCGGGAAATAGTTAACGGCAAAATCAAGGAGTGCGTTCACACCGGCTGCTGAGATAGCGGATGTAACGAAAATCGGCATGATAGTACGATTGAGGATTGCATTCTTCATCCCAGATCGAATCTCATCATCGGAAAGCTCTCCGGAATCGAAAAATTTCTCAAGTAACTGGTCATCCGACTCCGCAACATTTTCGATAAGTTTTTCTCTTGCAGCCTGAACAGCGTCCTTCATGTCATCAGGAATATCCGTAGGAGTGGCCTTACCTTTATCGTCATATGTAAAAGCCTTCCCGCTGACGAGATCGACAACGCCTTTGAATGTCAGCGCCTCTCCAATCGGAAGCTGTACTGGTACTGCGGCATAGCCGAATGCCTGCTGAATCTTATCGACGACAGACTGAAATTCGACATGCTCTTTATCAATCTTGCTGATTACGAATGCTCTCGGAAGCTCATGCGAGTCGCAATACTTTACAACCTGTTCAGTAATCACCTCGACGCCTGCTGTCGCGCTCACAAGAACGACTGCAAGATCGACGGCTGGAAGCGCAGCGACTGTTTCGCCAAACAGGTCTGGAAATCCGGGCAGATCGACCACATTGAACTTTGTCCCCTTGTAATCAGCGTGAAGCAGTGTAGCTGAAATTGAAATCTTGCGAGAAATCTCCTCATCCGTAAAATCAGAGACTGATGTTCCATCGTCAACTTTGCCGAATCTCTTGCTTGCTCCGGTGATATGGAGTATGGCTTCTGCCAGCGTAGTCTTGCCGCTGCTGCTGTGTCCACATAGAGCCAGGTTCCGTATCTGTTCAATCTTATACTCTTTCACCCAATCACTCCCAAATCTTCAGGTTACTGCCTCAAGGCGAAGCTGCCAAAATACTTGCTTGTCCCCTGCATGTCAACCGCTTTTGACATCTCAGACGTACAACTTTTATGTCGCTTGTCACGCAACCGGCCAGATGATTTGATCAAAATCTGAACTTTTTCATCATACAGATAATTCCATCCCTCCCTGATGTCGAAATGAATGTATAGAGGAGGCTCAATGAGGATTCTTGCCCTACAGGGAATGCGGCACCATGCCGAAATGATGCAGAGGTACGCCAGGAACCTTCAGAATATAGAAAAAGCCGGCCTCACCAAAGATATGGTCGGCTTGATAGTCTCAGAACGGGGTTATACTGCTAATATCACTTCATTCAAAACAGCTATAAGAATGCAGGACGCTGTGCTCGATCTGTTAGCATAGCAAGACTGTCAGATCATATTACTCCTGACCTGCACAAGAACTTAGATAGACCTCAGAAAGGTTATATACAGATGCCCGGGCTACAGAAGGTCTACTCTTCCATGTCTCCGAAGTCTATACCCATGTAGTTGAGACACTCCAGATTCTTGAGAAGTCTCGTATAAAAACCGATATAGTCCTTGTCTTCGGCTGGCGACCATGTGTTTTCCGCAAGAGCTATCAATCGGGGAAAAGTCTTGTCAGCAACTTCGGCTTCGGTCTCGATATATTCTGTCCAGAGTGCGGCTTCACCTCCGAGAATATGATCGAGAAATTCGGGATCAGTACCGGCGGCAATATCATACTCATATATTTCCTGTAAAGTACAAAACCATCTATCAAGAAACATTGTACTGAAATATGTATTCACAACATCGTTACCATTGGCCGCGAGCACAGCAATATCATCACCCACTCCCCACCATTGGCCATGACCACCCAGCGGCATACTGTCCTGGCAGGTTCCGCCCTCCGACCAGCCGCTTGTCCTGCGGCCATAAGTGTCATAAAGGTACCAGGAAATTTCATTCATGAACCAGTCCTGAAGCTCATCAACATTACTCAGCCCGAGAGAATCCATGCGCGCCTGACAATATGGGCAGCTTTCCCATCGATCCTTGGGAACTTCATCGCCTCCAATGTGAATCACACTGGACGGAAACATCTCGACAATCTCATCGAGAACACCTTTCACGAAATCGAGTGTGCTGTCCTTGCCGGGACAGAGTATCGTGTTGTAAATTCCACCTGTTTCAGGGATTTCCAGACTGTCAATGACAGGATCGCACATCAGCGACGGATACGACACGATTGCTGCTATTGCATGCCCCGGCATTTCGATCTCCGGAACGACATCAATATATCTTGCGGCGGCATAGTCCACAATTTCATGGATCTCTTCCCTCGTATAGTACCCGCCGTAGTTATCATTGCCTCTCCATGAGCCGATTTCATTCAACAAGGGATATTGCAGGCTTTCAGTGCGCCAACCCTGATCGTCAGTCAGATGCAAATGGAGAACGTTCATCTTGTAGTACGCTAAAAGGTCAATGTACTGCTTAATCATCTCCACACCAAAAAAATGACGAACAACATCGAGCAGGTAACCCCGCCATTTGAAACTGGGGTAATCAATGATATGTCCACCCGGCAAAATCCAGGGTCCCTCGTGAAGCATGGAGTCTTCTATCTCTGCGGGAAACAGTTGCCTGATAGTCTGGATACCTCTGAACAAACCTTCAGGCTTGTATGCCTCCAGAGTTACAAGGTCTGACGAAATCTTCAACTCATAGCCTTCTTTGCCGAGCTGGGAACTGCTTTGATTTAACTTCAGGAATATACCGCTTGAAGGTGTGGTTGGCGTAGATCGTGTTTCAATATCGAAGCCAGTTGCGGGAACAAGTTTTTCCGCAAGATACTGACCAATTGATAACGCTTCCGTCAGGCCGGATTGAACCCAGATTGTATCAGCAGGCGCTAACACATAGTCACCATCAGAACAGAAACAATCAACGGGTCCTGGTATGATCGGTCCGAGTGGTACCGGCGGCGCGGCTCCACCAAATATATAGTTTATCAGATATACGACATCATCAATATCAACGCCCCCGTTGCCATCGGCATCACCCGTACAAAGTGGCGATGGCGCAGGGCCGCTCCCAAAAACATAACTGATAAGAAATGTGACATCGTCGATATCGATATTGCCTGTCCCATCAGGATCACCAATCCGGCCGTATTTGTCATCAAGTGTCCCACGGCCGGGCAGTCCTGAAGTATCGGCCTGCAAAGCCGTTACAGGAATCAGGATGAGGGCT
>JAJRZO010000149.1 GCA_024275215.1 Candidatus Zixiibacteriota bacterium
CTTCGCGGGGGCGACAAAGCCAGAACTCCACTTGTGTAAATCAAAGCTTTTGAGACAACCTCAATACAGCTACAGCATCGCGGGGCGATATAGTCGTAGTATCGCAGATGTTTCCGATACCTGCAACTTATCTAAAATCTTATCCCGAACGAAAATCTGTGAACTGAATCAAGATGTCCGAAATCTGACCATGCGTAATCAATAGCGAGTTTGGCATTCTGCGTTGGACTTAACAACAATCCGCCGCCGAGCGTCAAGCCTTCTTCGTCGTACTCAAACTTATATCCTGCGCGAAGAGCGACCGTGTTATTCCACGAATACTCTGTGCCGAGTGACAATTGTTGCAGGTTATCATTCGGATGTTTCCCCTCAGCAGTCACAGTCCATGTAGACATACTTGTCTGAAGCAGGTCATACGCAATGCCAACTCTGAATACGAGAGGCAGATCGTAGTTTTCGGTTGCGAGGCTCGCATCTACCGGATCGTAATTAGTATTGTTCTGATCGCGCCGGAATTTGAAATTAAGGCTCGAACCGGAGAATTTCAGACTTGGTCCCATATTTGAGATATTCACGCCCATTTTCAGTTTTCGATATCCGGTTGTGAACCTTGTGCCGAAATCGAACGCTACCGCACTGCTGCGTGCCTCGGAGATTCGTTCGGACACGTATTTGACTTTGAATCCAAACGCAAATCTGTCAGTCAGGCTTCGCGCATAACCGGCGCCGAGCGAATAACTCGTCGCATCGAATGTATTGCCTGTTCCGTTCGGTTCCCAGACCGTTGTCTCCTCCATTTGTCCGATATTCAACAGGCTCATCGAAAACCCGATCGTTCCTCCGAATTCCATCGGTTTGGCGAAGGAAATGAAGTTCAAATCGACATTTTCGACCCAGTTGACATTCGTGAAAGCGAACTCGGTTTGTTCCATTCCGGCCATACCCGCCGGATTCCAATACATCGAATAGGCATCATCAACCATTGCGACTGACGCCTCGCCCATTCCAATATACCTTGCCCCTACCCCAATCTTGAGGAACTGTGCTCCCGCTGTCCCGACTTTGGAGAATTCGTCGGAATACCCTGTAGAAACCAGCAGGATAAATATCATGCACATTGTCAGCATGTATCGAATTATTCTCATTACGCCACCCTCACTTTATTACCGCAAACTTGCCAATTTTCGAACCGTATTCTGATTCAACAGCATAGAAGTATACTCCCGGCGCCACTCCCTGGGAATTGGACGATAACAGATCCCAATAAGCAGTCCCGTCCTGTGCAGAATGTTCAATCGTCTGTACAAGATCGCCTGCGAGAGTGTATATTCTGACTGTACAAACATCCGGGAGATTTATGAATTCGAGTCGACGTTCGCCCTCTGTACTTTCCCACTCTGCATTGACCAGATAGGGATTCGGAACAACTTTGATGTTGTTAAGCCCGGACTTTGCCGCAGCGAAATCGACCCCGGGACCGCGGAATGTGAATACATCATCAGGACCATTCACAGGAGCACCCTGAATTGTCAGCACATCGCCGGAATTCCACCTGTCCATTCCGATAGTATCGAGATAAACGAACCAAGTGTGGAAATATGGATATGCTTCAGGATGAGCCTCGCCATCGTACGGGTAATCCACGACCACTATTGCATCTTTGCTGCCGTCTTCAGGATCGTACGGCGTCCATTCGCCATCGAATTTCCAGTCAACTATTTCTGCAATAACCTGCTTGCCGGTGGTGACATTCCATATCTCAAATGGGAGTGAGACAGGCGTTACATCATCCCACCACCAGTAGCCTTCAGAACCGGAAGCAGTAAATCGAATTTCATAGTTTGATCTGTAATGCTTACCGCCAGTCTGAGGAAGACCTGCTGCATAGACCATCGAATAAACCATATCATGCGTTGATCTGAGTGTTGTATCACCCGGCGTTGCGAACTCTGTCTGAACTGTGAGAGTCGTATCGACCTCAGGATCAATGACAATCACGCTGAAGCCGTCAGTTACCGTAGCTGACTTGTCATCTTCACTGCTGCTTGTGAGTTGATTCGCAAGCAACGTGTCGCCTGTGGTTGCATTCAGCAAATGCCAGTATGTCGAATAGTCATCATCGCTGAATCTCACTTCGTACTCGTTGCCTGTCATTTGGGAAGCATCATATTCTGTAACAATAATCCTTCCATCGCCCAGCCTCCCCTGATTTAC
>JAJRZO010000150.1 GCA_024275215.1 Candidatus Zixiibacteriota bacterium
GGAGATCAAAAGCCGTCAGTTCGGTAAAAAAATGCGTGGGTACGACCCGGAAGAGGTCGATGACGTACTCAAACTCGCAGCTGAGAGTCTTGAACAGGCGCTTGTCAGAATTGACAATCTTGCCATGAATCTTGAACATCTCGGCCAACGGGTCGACCAATTCGAGAAAATGGAAACAACCATCAAGGATACTCTCGTAACGACTCAGGGATCGGTCGAGGAGATCAGGAAAAACGCTCTCAAAGAGGCGGAACTTACCAGACGCGAGGCTCAGGTCAAGGCGGCTGCCGAGATGGAAATGCACCAGCGCAAGATTGAAGAAGTCAAACTGCAAATAGAAACGCTGAAGAACCTGCGCAATGACTATCTGGTCAAGTTCAAATCGCTGGTCAGGAGCCATCAGGAACTGCTGGAAAGCATGGCGAGCGAATACAGGAATTCAGATTCCAGTTCGGCGAACACTCCTGAACTGAAATCGGAAAACATCAAACACGAAGTATGAATGGAATGAATCAATATACCGACGAGGTGATTGCCGTGCGCTGTCAGGGTTACCGGGCGCTCGGGTTTCCTATTGTGATTAACATGGATTTCCATATGCAATGACTGTGGTAGCAACAATGAGTTCATCGCTGCCGCGAAGAAAACTGAACCGAATTATCACGGCTGATCGAAGCCTAATCGCAAGGATGAATTGAGACAATGTTCAATGAACTAAGAAAAGACTTCTCCTTTCCGGAGATCGAAAATAAGATACTCGAATATTGGGATGCTGAAGATATATTCCACAAAAGCCATGACATGCGCAAAGATGCGCCCGCGTTTGTTTTCTATGAGGGGCCACCGACAGCGAACGGCAGACCGGGAATTCATCATGTCATAACGCGAACAGTCAAGGATACCGTATGTCGCTATAAGCAAATGCGCGGATTCAGGGTTGACCGCAAGGCAGGATGGGATACGCACGGACTCCCTGTCGAAATCGAAGTTGAAAAGAAACTGAAACTCGAATCGAAAGCCGCTGTCGAGGAGTACGGTATCGCCGAATTCAACAAAGCCTGCAAAGCTTCTGTTTTCAAATATGTTAAAGAATGGAACGATCTGACACGCCGGATGGGATACTGGCTTGATCTGGACAAACCGTATGTCACATGCGACACATCGTATATCGAATCAGTCTGGCACATACTGTCTGACTTCTTCAAGAAAGGATTGATCTACAAGGGTCACAAGATACTTCCATTCTGCCCGAGATGTGAGACAGGATTGTCATCGCACGAGGTGGCGCAGGGTTATCAGGAGGTCAAAGACCCGTCGATCTTCGTGAAAGTCAAGTCAGCCGATGAGGACAATCTCTATTATCTCGTCTGGACTACAACACCCTGGACATTGATTTCCAATGTGGCACTGGCGGTACATCCTGATGCCGACTATATCAGGATCAGGTATGATGATCAGGAACTGATCCTCGCGGAGGCGCTTGCCGACAGAGTTATCGCCGATAAGTTCGAGGTGATCGGGAAGATGAAAGGATCTGACCTGGAGCACAGGAAATATGAACCGTTATTCGATTACTTCAAGGATCGACTTGAGAATGCGTATTTTATCACCAATGCCGATTTCGTGACTCTTGAAGATGGCACCGGCATTGTCCACATGGCTCCTGCGTTCGGCGCTGATGATTACTCTGTCGGTCAGGAATACAATCTGCCGGTTTTGCAGGCTGTCGAATCAAATGGCCATTTCAAGTCTGAAGTAACGGACTGGGCGGGGATGTGGATCAAAGACGCAGACCCGCTGATAATACGAAATCTGAAAGAGCGGGGAATACTCTACAAGAAGGAGAAATACGCTCATAACTATCCTTTCTGCTGGAGATGTAAAAGCCCGCTCATTTATTATGCGAGAAAATCGTGGTACATCAGGACCAGCGAGCACAAAGATGAACTCATGAAATCGAACGCTCAGATCAACTGGTACCCACCTGAGATCGGCGAAAAACGATTCGGTGAATGGCTCGAAAACAATGTCGATTGGGCGCTCTCGCGCGAACGCTACTGGGGTACCCCTCTGCCGATTTGGATATGCGACTCCTGTGGTGAGATGACATCGATTGGATCGGTGGAAGAACTCAGAGAGCGCGGCAAGGATGTTCCTGAGGATGTCGATCTGCATCGTCCGTATGTTGATGACATCACATTCCCATGCGACTGCGGCAAGGGCACAATGAAACGAACGCCTGAAGTTATCGACTGCTGGTTTGATTCGGGTGCGATGCCGTTCGCACAGCATCACTATCCGTTCGAGCACAAAGATGATTTCGACGAATTATTTCCGGCGGAGTTTATTTCCGAGGCGACCGACCAGACACGCGGTTGGTTTTATTCGCTCACAGCGATTGCGACACTGTACAAAGGCTCACCTGCGTTCAAAAATAATATCGTCATCGGGTTCATACTTGATAAAGACGGGCAGAAAATGTCCAAGTCGAAGGGTAATATCGTCGATCCGTGGGAAGTCATGACAAAAAATGGCGCGGATCCGCTCAGATGGTACATGCTGGCGTCGTCGCAACCGTGGCTGCCGATGAAATTCGATCATGACGCTCTCGCCGAGATGGAACGAAAATATCTTCAGACATTGAAGAATACATATTCGTTCTTCGCGCTCTATGCGAATCTCGACAAAGTGTATGATCGAGGCAGTGACAACTCGATTACTGTTGCTGAATATCTCGAAAAGATGGCCGGCAAACCGCAGGAAATCGATCTGTGGATACTCTCGGCGTTGCACAGCCTTACAAAGCGTGCAATCGACAGGATGGAGCATTACGACCTGACTCCTGCGACTCGAATGATCGCCGAATATGTTGTCGATAACCTGTCGAACTGGTATGTGCGGCGATGCCGAAGACGGTTCTGGGCTGCTGCAGATGATGCTGATAAATACCGGGCGTATGCGACGCTCTATGAATGCCTTCTTACGGTCTCGAAACTCGCGGCGCCGTTTATGCCGTTCTTTTCCGAATTCATCTATCGTGAGTTAAAAGGCAAAGTTGACCTAAATGCAAATGCGAGCGTGCACATGGAGGATTTTCCGCAGGCTGACGAATCGCAGATCGATCCTGATCTCGAAAAGAGAATGTCTGCAGTACAGCGGATAGTCAATCTCGCGCGTGCCGCAAGAATGCGCGCGAATCTGAAAATCAGACAGCCGCTCGCTGAACTGAGAGTTGTTCTGCCGAATAACATCACAGAAAATGATCTCGACAGCCTTAAACCTGTCATAATGGATGAACTCAATGTCAAAAATGTTGTGTTCTCGGATAACGCGGCGGAAGTTACTTCTCTGAAGGCTAAGCCAAATTTCAAACTTCTCGGCCCCAGGATGGGTAAGAATATCGGAGCCGCCAAGGCTGTCATTGAATCTCTCAGTGATAGTGAATTAAGCGAGTTCAGATCGATGGGAACGATTTCTATTGTTGTGGCCGGACAGAAGTATGAACTCGGAGCCGATGAGATAGAAATCGAGTCTGTTGACCGGGAAGGTTTTGTAGCTGAGAGTGATGCGGGATACACTGTCGCAATCACGACTGAGCTGACAGATGAACTTCGAGCCGAAGGATATGCGCGTGAACTTGTCAACAAGATACAGAACATGCGAAAAACAAGCGGATTCCAGGTAACGGATCGTATCACCGTTGCTGTATCCTCTGAAGCCGAAGATGTCATGGCATCCATAAAGAGTTTCCGAGAATATATCATGACTGAAACTCTCGCAGACTCACTGGAGCAACTCAATTCGAATGATGGTGATGGTACAGAATGGAATATCAACGAGCACAAGACACTCATACGAGTGACAAAAGTCTAAATCGCGGAGGTACATATGCGTACCCGTGAACTGCAAAAGTTTGAGAAGAAGTTGCTACAGCGACGGCAGGAAGTCATGCGCGAAATGGGTCTCCTGCGCGAATCTGTCGCGGGAGCAACCACCAAAGAAGCGACCGGGGATCACTCAAGCCACTCTTTCCACATGGCAGATCAGGGGACTGACCATCAGGAAAGAGAACAGACTTTTATGTTTGCATCCAAGAGCAAACGTTGTCTGTATCACATCGATGAAGCGCTCCGCCGTATCAAAGACAAGACATACGGCAAATGCCTCACATGCGGCAAGCCGATCTCGATGGAACGGCTAAATGCTCTACCCCATGCCCGGTTCTGTATCGACTGCAAGGAAAAAGAGGAGCAGTCGGGCGGGCCTGTAAAGAAATGAAAGTGATTCCGCTAAATGTCTGACAATTCAGGATTCGCAAGTCATCGCCATTCTGTGATTGGTCTGATCGGCTTCTTTGCCTCTGTTCTTGCGCTCGACCAGATAACGAAACTCGTCATCCAGGCGAAGTTTTACCTCGGTGAGTCGATCCCGATAATCGGAGAGACTCTGAAGCTGACATATATACACAATCCGAGAGGCGCGTTCGGTATGGCTATCGGATCGAATCTGTTTCACATAGTAATTTCGCTCGTTGTGATAGCCTTCGTTACATACGCTCTTTTCAAACAGACTGGACAATCTCGGATTGTTGATTTTGCACTCGCGGGAATAATCGCCGGAGCAGTCGGGAATCTGATCGACAGAATCAGGATGAGTGAGGTTGTGGACTTTGTCGATGTCAATATCCCCGACATTGATTTTCTCGGAATCCAAATGCAAAGGTGGCCGGTGTTCAATGTCGCTGATGCGGCAGTGACTGTTGGTGTAATTGTGCTTGTGGTATGGACATTTACACATCGAAACGAGCAGTATATGGAACCGGAATGATTGAATCGATTTAGAAGTGCACACAGTAGCTGTGCTGCCGTGTATTTAGTATATTGCATTGCATACAGTTACAACAGAGAATCCGCAGGGGCACAGCCTCTGCGAGCACTTGAGGGGGGGGGGCAACAAGCCCCTTCGCGGGAATGACGATGAACGTTATCCGGCTGGTTGCAGAAGATAGCCACGCTCGCTCGCAAAGACAGGCATCGACCTATGGAAGAATATACTTTTACAATTCAAGCTGATGAGACATCCCGACGGATTGATCATTATCTTCGCGACAGAATCCCGAACATCTCACGCACCTACATCCAGAAGCTTCTCGCATCGGGTCATATAACTGTGAATGGCTGCGAGGTCAGAGGTTCGTACAAACCACGTGAAGGTGATGAGATCGAAGTGGTCATCCCTGAGGTACGTGAATTTCACCTCGAAGCTGAAGAGATTCCACTGAATGTCGTTCACGAGGACAACGAGATTATCGTGATAGACAAACCAGCCGGTATGGTCGTGCATCCTGCTCCCGGACACTGGACAGGCACTCTTGTCAATGCACTGTTACACCATGTCAAGGATTTCAAAGGTATATCAGGGCAGACTCGTCCCGGGCTGGTTCACAGACTCGACATGGATACATCAGGCTTGCTGGTCGTCGCCAAGAGTGATTCATCGCTTTCATTCCTTGCGGACGAAATGAAAGAGCGACGGATCAAACGCAAGTATATCGCGCTGACCTGGGGGCACATGCCCGAAAGTGAAGGCAAAATCGACGCGCCGATAGGACGATCACGGAAAGATCGCAGGAAAATGACTGTTACGGACACGAATTCAAGGTCCGCGATCACGAAATACAAAGTCCTCGACAAGTTCCTGCTCGCCGAACGTCTCGAAATATCTCTCATGACCGGGCGAACTCATCAGATTCGCGTGCATCTTTCGCATGTCGGGCATCCTGTTGTCGGTGATCCTGACTATGGCGGGAGAGACAAAGCTCTCTCCGGTATGTTCGATCAGTATCGTCCGCGAGCAAAACAGGCGCTCGACCAAATCAAAAGGCAGGCGTTGCATGCGTATGAACTCTCGTTTGTTCATCCGGGAACCAGGCGAATGGTATCGTACAATTCTGAACTTCCCGACGACATCCTCGCTGCATTCAGAATACTCTCGGAATCAGGCTGACGTGTAATTCCCTGCCTGTCAAGATTCGGAACCGGATGCCGGATCAAGTCCGGCATGACGGTCGCTGTGCATTTGCTTGTTTTCTTTGCAGATATGTGTGTTTCGTGCGGGTTAGGAATCCTTTTGTGTATGACAGATGTCTGCTCTGCCGATGTCATCTTTCGTGCGCCGTCAGGAATCCTTTCCTGACGGCATTCAGCCATATTCATACAATTTCAGTTTGGTAGGCAGGTTTCTGTGCGCGTCACATGTCCACATGTGACGATGCCATCTCTCGTAGCTCACATCCCCTCGGAACGTGAGAAGCCTGACAACGCTGGAGTCTTCGACCCCTGCGATGTCTGCTTGCATTACCCGGAAATTACGGCTATTGACAAAACTGCACTCCTGATCTAAGTTGAGATCGTGGTGCTTCGCAATGGCGCTGAAACTGAAGTTTATCATAACTCGGAGACAATAAATGCGAAACAGGATATTAACGGCTGTCGGCTCGATATTGATACTGGCGATAATCATTGCATCATGTACCAGCAGTGACAACCCTGTCGATCCCGGCACTCCACCAGCCCCTCCTGTTGGAGTGATGGGCATACCTTTGGATTTGGACAGCATGTCTTTCCCCGGTGAAATGACTCTGCTCTGGCTAAATGGCGATGGCTCCGAAGTTGACGGCTACAATGTTTATAGAAGCATCAACAAATCTGCTTTCGTGAAAATCAACGACGCTTTGATCGTTAAATCAGGAATCGGTCCCGGCTCTCCAAAGCCACAGATGCTTGCTTTCGTTGATACTGGTTATGTGAATTCATCATCAGAAACATTCACATACAGCATCACTGCGGTCAGGAACAACCGCGAAAGCGCCCATTCAGAAGAGATATCCTGTGTACCGGCTTTGTTCAATCAGGAAACCATGACTGGACTGTCACCCGACAATGAAATTGATATACCTCTGACACCTGCAATGAACTGGGATCAAATCGACAATGCGCTGACATACTGTCTTATCATGTGGAAGGTCGATGCGGGGTCACCCATATCATTGTGGTTGAGATTAGCAGACCAATCATACACGCTTGGCGATCCGGTCGATCAAACATACACGATCTCAGTGGCGGATCAACTCCCAATCGAAACACAATTCAACTGGATTGTTGCCGCAGTGGATAGTTCAAATTTCGCAGCCGCAGTCGCAAGATCGACATTCACAACTACTGATCCGCTACTCGTTGCAAGATTATGGGATTTGCACGAAGAAGCGGGAAGATACAGACTCTGCTGGGATCAGATTGACAAGTATGGTTCGATCGTTCAGTCGGGAAACTACAGTGTCAGAATAACCGCCGGTGATTTCACGGACAGCAAAAGCTTCATGATTTCAGATACATCGACATCTGTTCATGCAGGAGATTGCTCACATGTTGTAGGTGGAGGAGTTGTTCCTGCAACATATCAACTGTCCATCGGAAACACCGAATATGCTCCCGGAGATACTGTAGTCGTGCAATACTGGCTGCCTGAAGTTACAGATGTAGTTGTGAACATTTATCGATAGCTGCCTGATCGAATCTTTGTGAGCTGCTCATGTTCATTTGTACTGAAACTCATCGCTCCTCGCCCACAAGAATCGGCAGATGTGAAGAGACTGTCCTAAAAGTAGGTCGTGTTCCGAATCCCGCAGAGCGGGATGAGAAACGCGACACTGCTATTCTGTTGTCTGATTGTCGGGTTTCCTGCAGACTTCGTCTGTTACGGAACACCGACCTATTCAGAAACTGCTCGATTGGATATTAGATATTGATTTGATACAATTAGAAAGGACTCTCAATCGAGAGTCCTTTTACATTTGGTGGAGCAGAGCGGGCTCGAACCGCCGGCCTGCACGTTGCGAACGTGCCGCTCTCCCAGCTGAGCTACTGCCCCAGATGCCTGTTGTACCGCTATTATACGCTACAAAACTGGCAGATTCAACTGATTTCTATTTATCGGACGCAACATTGCGCTATCGCTTTTACGGCCTGTACTGTGGGTCGCCAAAATTGGCTTCTGACAAAGTCTTCTTCAAACTGTCCTGAAGCTTATTCCAGAATACCTTCATGGTACATTCTTCATATCGATTGCAGCCACAGTCTCTGTCAGAACCGGCACACAAATTGACTTTGAGCGGTCCTTCCATCGCTTCAATTACATTCAGGAATGAAATCGATTCGCGAGGACGAACAAGCTGGTATCCACCTGTCACACCTTGGAATGATTTGAGTATACCGGCACGCGTGAGTTCTTTCAGGATTTTCGCAAGAAAATCTCTCGGAATACCCTGGGATTCAGCTATTTCGGAAATAGAGCTTTTTTTGTCCGGCTTCTGATCGGCTATAAACGCCAATGCCCGGAGTGCATAGTCAGACTTACGTGAAATGTGCATAGCATCTTTCGTATGTAGATTTATGTTTCAATTGCATCAACAATGATTTTACCGTGTGATTGATAATTACGGTAATGTTTGTCGATTTAGTTTATACTTTTTCGGCGTAGAATCAAGCGAAAACTCTCATCCTGGAACTACTTTTATTATTTTAGACCCATAAATGTCGCAAAATCTCTTAAAACCCCGACAATTTCAGGTGTTGTTCTCTGACTCAGGAGAGAGGCGCAATGCAGAGACAGTCATTTTACCTATGGAATACAGTCAGGTATCCTGCTGTGGAGAAGCGATTGCAGGTCTTTGTCAAGACTCGGCGAGTAACCTGATCGCCGCTCGATTATCTTACCATTTTCATCAATAATTATAATCGTCGGTATGGCTCTGACACCAAACTGAGTGCCGATTTGCCGCTGTTGATCAAGAACAATCATGTACGGCATTGAATACTTGCTGAGAAAATTCTCTACTTTCCTGCGGTTCTCCCCGAGATTGACAGCGATGATCTTGAGGCAATCATCGCTTTTGAGTTTTTCATAGAAACGGTGCATAACGGGCATCGATTTCCTGCATGGATTACACCAGGTTGCCCAGAAATCGAGGATCACAATCTTGCCGCGATAGTCGTCCAAATTGAAATCAGTCCAGTCGACAATGTCTGCTGAAGAGACATTTGTACCAGGTTTATTGGTGGCGGCATCAGAGTCGCCAGTCCTGGAAACAAAGTACCAGCCAACAAGCAAAACAAGAACAACAACGAGTATCGTGACAGTCAAAGTCTTCATAACAGAATCCCCGTATTCAATACATTAAAGAACCATCAAAATACACACATTGGTTCCCGTTTGCAAGGAGAAGTTTTCGGACGATATTCCGAGTGTGTTGGTCAACCGGAAATTCAGGTTTACTTCAATGACAGATCATCATTGTTCGACACAGTAATGTCCTTGTAATCATTCGAGGCAAATTCATTCAAGACAATTATTGCGATCCGTCGATTGGCAGGATTCGTAGGATCATCGGGATACCTGGGATCGTTTGCGGCATATCCCCTGATTTCTTTGATCTTGCCTTCTCTGACACCCGATGCAAGCATGACACGGCGGGCGGTGTTGGCTCGATCAGCCGACAATTCCCAATTTGTGTATTCTGCACCATCATTGAATTTTTTGCTATCCGTGTGCCCCTCGATCACTACGCTATGATCCAGCTTAGCCAATTCAGAGGATATGGCAGCCAGAATGTTTCGACCGTCAGGACTCATATCCGCCGAACCGCTACTAAAAAATGAGGATTTGCCGGAGGCTTCAACCAATTGGATTCTCAGACCATCACGTGTAAGTTCAATATTTATCTGATCCTTGAACTGCTTGAAACTCTCCATTTTCTCGAGTTTATGTTCTATGTTCTTACCCAGATCCTTCAGACTTTCCCATGCCTCGGCTTCACGCTGCTTACGAGTCAGATTTTTTTTAAGAGATCTGCCCTTGTCCGGTTCAAATGGGCCATCTCCTCCCGGCAGCACCCCCTTATTCCCACCTTTCGCAAAGCCAACAGGGTCTCTGAAATAACCGGCTACAGCTTCTTTGATATCATCGTTCATTCCAACAATCCACATCACAAGAAAGAACGCCATCATAGCTGTGACAAAATCAGCATACGCTACCTTCCACGCCCCGCCATGATGACCGCCATGACCGCTCTTCTTTTTCTTGATTATTATCGGTTGTGGAGTTTCGTTCGATTCTTCAACCATCATCGTACTCCATCATCGTTAGCTTTTCTTTGCTTCACGACAGGCATCTTCAACCTCGGTGAATGTTGGCCGAACCTCAGGAGATATGCTTCTTCGTGCAAATTCTGCAACGAACGACGGGACATATCCGCGATTGAATCCAAGCAGTCCCTGTTTAAGGCAAACATAGTATCCGAGATTTGCGGTATTTTTCTGTTCGAGATTCATAGCTGTCGGCTGGATAAAACCGTATGCCGCAAGAATTCCGAGGAATGTACCAACCAGGGCGGTTCCGACCATCTCACCGATCTCTTCCGGAGGGCCGTCAATGTGTCCCATAGTAATTACAACACCGAGCACGGCAGCCACAATTCCGAATCCCGGCATTGAATCACCGACCTTTGTCAGAATCCCGGTCGGCAATTCCTGTTCACCGTGATGTGACTCAAGATCAAGATCCATAATCTCATCAAGTTCATGCCCTGGCACAGCTCCTGTTGTGATACTTCTGACAGTATCACAAAAAAACGCGACTGCGAAATGATCGTTAATAAACTTCTTATGCTTCGAGAGGATTTCGCTTTCCTTGGGTTTTTCGATATGCGACTCCAGCGCAATAACTCCATCACGCCTCGCAATATTGAATATCTCGTACATCATAACGAGCAAATCGATATAATCTTTCTTCGTGGGACCCGACTTGGGCAGGCTTGTAATCTGGCTGATCATCTTCTTGAGTGTTGACATCGGAGTCGAGATCAGAATCATTCCAAGCGCCGCACCTCCCAATGTGACGAATTCTGAGACATGCACGAGTGCCATAGGTTGCCCGCCGGCCAACATGAATCCCCCCAGGACTGCTCCGATAACAACAACAAACCCGACTATTGCAATCATTTACTCAATTCCTCCGTGAAGACAGATTACCGCATCGTTAGTATTGTCGTCATGAGTCGAGTATTACTTAACAGGCTGCAAGCAATAGCGTTGAAGCAAACAAATCACATTTTGCAGTTCAACCATCAATAGAACTTTTGGATGGATAGAGTATTGGTTCAGTACGAAACAGAAGAATCTATTTGGCTGTCTCATCCTCCGAAGGCATGACATGTGTGCCGACCTTCACTGAAGAATCATAGTTGAATGTAGTAAAAGAGGGACATTCATCATTGTGGCACTGCGTACAATTAGATTGAACAGGGATAATCAGTCCCTTTTGTGTTGCGAGAGCACGATCTTTCATCACTCTCATTTTTCTGTAGGCGGAACCGGGACCATGACATGCTTCACATCCGACATAACCAATACGAGAACCATCTTTTTTGGTGCCGGTGGAATGACATCTGATACAGGTCGAGTCAGTCTTTTGTAATTCATTGAGCACATCCATCGCATGTGCGTGAGGAGACAGTTTCCACGATTTATATATGTCGAGGTGACACATACGGCATTTCTCTGAGCCAACATAATGAGGTACTTCGGATGAAATAACTGAATCTGAAGCTGCAACAACGGACAAAAAGACCGAATCGCGTCTCGAATCATTCGAGCCACTCAAAGCAACGGCAAATAACACTGCCGTAATTACAAGAACGATTGCAGATGTTATCCCAAATGCCTTAGACATATTATATTCCCAGTGCTTATACCCTGCAACAGGCAATAATTTTCGCAGATTCACTGCTCAAACTCGCAGCCAATATATTGTAAGTTATACACCTGTCAATCCTAAACAGCTTTCGATTCCCCCCAAAAACCGCAAATCAAACAGACAGAATGACTCTGCAAATTTATCTTCACTCAAACGATTGGATCACTTACATTACGCTTGTAATAATAATCGCAGAGAATAATATTCAGACTCCGGAGGTAATATCATGAAGACATTCATGCTTATGACAAAACTTGCACCCGATGCTGCGGCGAACATCACAGATCGAGAGAAGATGGGCAAAACCTGGCTTCAACAGGTAAAAGAAAAATGCCCTGATGTGAAATTCATCGGTCATTACGGACTACTCGGTTCGTATGATTTTTGTTCGATCTATGAAGCGCCCGATGAGGAAACCGCAGCCAAAGTTTCGATGATCAGCATGGCAAACGGCGCATTCACTGCTGAAAGCTGGATCGCAATCCCATACAAGAGAATCGTGGAACTTGCAGAAGAAATCTGATTTGCCAATCTGAGAATATATGCAAAGCAAAACCCCCGGCAAACGGGGGCTTTGTTTATGTGATTTGGGCTGTGGGCGGCAGATTTTCTAAGATTATCCCAACACTATATAGAATACACGCTTACTTCATCAGGACCATCTTCTTTGTGTCAGTATACTGACCCGCAGTGGCCTTGTAGAAGTAGATGCCCGAAGCCACGCTGGAAGCATCCCATGTCACGGTCACTTCACCAACGTCGTAAC
>JAJRZO010000151.1 GCA_024275215.1 Candidatus Zixiibacteriota bacterium
GAGTCCTGAAGTCAGTCCGCCAGGACCGCCGCCAACGATGATAATGTCATAATCAGTTTGCATTTTCAATCTCCTGTTCAATTTGCATGAGCGGCAATAAATGATGATTGCACTTAGAAGTCAACTCCCTGCTGCGCGAGAATACCCTTCTGATATGGATGTTTGATCTCACGCATCTCCGTTACAAGATCAGCCATTTCGATAACCTGTTCGTGGGCGTCCCGCCCTGTAATCACAAGATGAAGCTGTTCCGGTTTCGCATTTATCAATTCAATTACATTTTCGAGTTTGATAAGTTTCAGTTGAAGCGCAACGTTCAGTTAATCGAGAATCAATATATCATATTTCCCTGAGAGCATATCATCGCGGGCGTGTTCGAGCGCTTCGGTCGCCGCGCGAATGTGAGTCGATATATCTTCTTTGTCATCGATAATCCCAACGAAGCCTTTACCGAGCTGCTCCAGTTCGACATAATCTGAAAGCAGCTTGATTCCATCGAGTTCGCCATAATGCCATGTTCCCTTGATGAATTGAATAATCTTGATTTTCTTTCCATAGCCCGCAGCACGCACACATATACCGAGAGCAGCCGTAGTCTTACCTTTCCCGTTGCCGGTATAGACAATCACGAGACCCTTGTTTTCCTGTTTTTCATCGTTCATCCGAAACTCCCGTTTAAGAACTCAGTCGGTCTAACAGGTGAACTCATCGATCAGTTCCACAACATGTTTCACGCGACTCGGATCCTTCAGACCATCGACGAATTGCAGCACGCAAGTCGGGCAGCTCGATGTAACAATATCCGCACCTGATCGGGCGAAACCGGATTTCTTCCGCTCGAAAAGTTTCATGCTGTCCTTATAATGAATAACATTGTATGTCCCAGCCGCACCGCAGCATCTGTCAGCATCGGCCATCGGGACAAAACTGATTCCGGGAAGTGAATCAATCAGCTTGTGCGTCATCTCCACTCGTCCATTGCCGCTTTCGCGAAGATGACACGGTTGATGAAACGCCACTCGCTGCGGTTTCTTGTTCTCGATGAATTTCAGGCCAGCGTGTTTGTACAGGAACTCCGCAATGTCATAGCATCGCTCGGCAAGCGTCTCAGCGCGTGATTTGTATTCAGGATCATCATCGAACAGATCACGATAGTGCAGCAATTCGCCAAGACAAGTCGCGCAGGTTGTTACTACATACTTGAACCTGAGCAGGCTGTCGATATTCTTCCTCGCGTAGTCGAGTTCGTAATCAAAAAAACCGTATGTTTGCTGAGGCATGCCGCAGCAGAACTGATCCGGCAATGAGAGAGCAAAGCCTGCTTTTTTCATGACGCTTATGGCGGCGGGACCTGAACCGAGTTCAAGCATTTTGTCTGCGCAGCCGTAGAAATACGCAACATCGGCAGTACTATTTTCCACAAGATCAGGATACCGTTCGGGAAGAGTTTCACGCGAGATATGAGGTAGTATGCGATGCTTATCGAGTTGAATCAAGGGCGCGGTTGCATAGTGTACTATCGGTCTCAGGATGGGTTTATCGATCATGGCGTTGACTTTGCCAAATCTTTTCACCCACTTTTCAAAATCATCCTGGCGGGATTGCAGTTTGAAAATCTTTTTCGCAATCAGACCTTTACGCTCAGAACGCCGCTCGGTGACATACCGCGAAACATCAACACCAGCCGGACAAATCATCAGACAGTTTTTGCAGTTCAGACATTCATCCATCAAACGTCGCGCACGCTTGTGGGTATACTCCGACGTTAGCATAATTCTCACCCATCCGCGTGCAGCCATTTCCTCTGAACCGTGAACTTCGAATGCCGGACAGTAATAATTGCACTTTCCGCACGATGCGCAAAGTCTCGTTAATTTCTCGAAATCAAAATTGTCGGTAAACGGAATATCACTGAGGACAATATCGGGGTTGACTGACAGCTCCGGATTGAGTTCCTGTCGTATTTTCTCGAAAATGTGGTAGAGTTCTTCGCCATACAGTTTCCTGACCAAAGGCGCCCTTAGTCTTCCGTCGCCATGCTCAGCAGTGATTGATCCGCCAAGCGAAATCACTTCATCGTAAACCAGATCATAAAGTTTGCGCGCGAGTTTCAAGCCTGCAGAAGTTGAAAGATCTATAACGGGTCTGAGGTGAACATTGCCGTCACCGATATGACCAAATATGCCTGCTGCCAGACCCTCATTCTCGAAAAGCCCATTAACATAACGAATGATTTGAGCGACACGCTCCGTCGGAACATCCAGATCCTCGATAAATCCGAACGGTTTCGCTCGTCCTTTATGCTTGTACAGTGTCGGGACAATCGACTTACGCGCCTTCCAAAGCTCCCCTTGTTTTTTGGGATCAGATTCGGCAAAGATTTCACTCGACAGTTTGAATTGTGATGTCAGACTGCGGATAGCCTCTACTTTCTCATCGAATGGAGGATCGTCGAATTCCACAATAAGCATCGCATCAGCAGTCTTGGGAATGCCAAACCTCTCTCTGCCTATCAAATCCATCGTGGAACCATCGATGATTTCCAGAGCAGCCGGAGCAGTCGTCAACAGTCCGGGGACAGCCTCACCCGCTTCGTCAATCGAATCGAATAACACCTGGAGCGTTGCTTTTGACGATGGCTTCTTGGTCAGCTTGAGTGTCGCACCGAGAAACATCCCAAGCGTACCCTCTGAACCGACAAAGAGTCTTGATAGAGAAAAAATGCCTTGTTCCAGTTTGTCAACGACAGCAAGCAGATTGTAACCGGATGTGTTCTTGCAGAGCCGCGGGAAGTTCGATTTTATCAAATCCACATTGGCACTGATAATCCGATATACAACCTCGAACGGCCTGTAACTCGAAAAAAGCCTGTTGCATTCCGCACTGTCGACAGCAACATCTTTGATCTGGAACCGGTTTCCATCAGGAAGAAGGATATCAAGCATTTCGATATGATTGGAAGTCTGACCGTATTTAACTGATCGCGGGCCGGACGAGTTGTTTGCAAGCATGCCCCCGATCCTGCAAGTATCACCTGATGATGGGTCAGGTGCGAACATGAGTCCCATCGGCGCAAGCCTCTCGTTCAGATCGTCGAGAAGCAGACCCGCTTCGACATCGACTGTCATGGCAGCAACATCGATCCTTTTGATGCGATTCATGCGAGTGAAATCGAATATGACTCCAGAACCAAGCGCGCCGCCTGCAAGCCCTGACCCGCCGCCGCGAGGATGGATCGTCACGTCGTACGATCTGCATATTTCAGCAGCCAGTTCGGCATGATTTGGGTTTTCGATCAGCACCACCGCAGTCGGCGTTACAGCGTAGGGTGACGCATCAGAGCTATAAGCATGCAGAGCGGACCAATCGGTGAGAACATTGCTCGAACCAAGTGATTTCTTCAGTAATCTTATGCAACGTTTCTTACGACTCATAACAGGCTAATATTGGTCATTCATACGACAGACGAAAGTGATTTCTGTCTTTTTTGAATTTATTGACGGCTTAGGTCCGAGACTCTGGAAATTGGCGCAAAACCGTCATTATGACGGCTTTTACCTGATTCTCAAACAACGACTTTTCGCTTGACATAAATAGCTTCCTGTCTATCTTCCCTCCGGTAAGTGTCGGAAGGATGTGACTGTCGCGCAAGCGATAAGTGCACAAGAAAGCAATAAGAGTACCTATGCGTGCGCTTGCTACAATGTTGCGACAGGCGTAAGCAGCTACAGTGTCGAGGTCTAAAATATGCAGTTCACTAAAGCTGAAGACTACGGGCTGCACGGAATCATCTATCTTGCAAGCCAGCCGGAAGGTAAAATCACTCCCTTATCAGAAATATCTGAAGAACAGCAAGTCCCGGAAAAGTTCCTCGCCAAGATATTTCAGAATCTGTCGAAAGCAGGTTTGATAAAATCGCACAGAGGCGTAAAAGGTGGTTTCACGCTCAACAAGACAGCAGACAGCATAACTGTCATCGAAGTGCTCGAATCAATTCAGGGACCATACTTCATTGCGAAATGTCTTGCGGATGACAAGTTATGCAAGAAATCCAACATGTGCTCTGTCAGAATGCTCTTGCAGGCCACTCAGGACAGTATACTTGAAGTTTTCAAAGGGCATACTATCGCTGATCTTGTCGCCTGGGAAAAAGAACATACATCATAACCAACCAGAGTTCTGCTGCATACGTAACAAGTTTAGTTGAATAACTAACTTCAGTTGAGGAGTCATAATGCCAATCAAGTCGGACCGCTGGATCACGAGAATGGCCGAGGAATACAAGATGATAGAACCGTTTTCCGAGGCACGGGTCAGAGAAAACAAAATATCATTCGGCGTCTCATCCTATGGCTATGACATGCGGATTGCGGATGAATTCAAGATTTTCACAAACATAAATTCTGACATTATAGACCCGAAAAATTTCTCAGAAACATTGTTCGCCGATGTTAAAGCGGACTCGATCCTGATTCCCCCGAATTCATTCGCGCTGGCGCGAACAGTAGAGTATTTCAGGATACCCCGCAACATTCTGACAATCTGCCTCGGCAAATCGACATACGCGCGCTGCGGAATTATCGTCAATGTGACGCCATTCGAACCGGAATGGGAGGGTTACGCGACACTTGAAGTATCGAACACAACCCCCTTGCCGGCAAAGATTTACGCAAACGAGGGGATCGCACAGCTAATATTCCTCCAGTCAGACGAACAATGTGAAGTTTCATATAAGGACAAGAAAGGTAAGTATCAGGCGCAGACCGACATAACATTACCAAAGATATAGTCCTGCGTTGAATTCCTATGACAGGAGATAAGTTATCAACGCTGGTCTGATTCCGATATTATAACGTATAACGATGATAGAAGTCTTTGCGTAAGATTGCACATACTTGTTCGAGTAAGGAGATACATTCATGGCACAGGAAACAGCTTCATTGAAGCAGGACAAGGCTGAGGGGAAAAAGTCCTCGCCGGACAATAGAGAGAAACGCAGAATGGTGAGCATCGACGGCAATATGGCTGCTGCACATGTCGCCCATGCCACTAATGAAATCTGCGCGATTTACCCGATCACACCATCGTCGTCGATGGGCGAGATCGCGGACGCCAAATCGGCTGCCGGACAGAAAAATATCTGGGGCACTATCCCGGTAGTCTCTGAATTGCAGTCTGAAGGAGGGGCATCCGGCGCAGTTCATGGCGCGTTGACATCGGGCGCACTCA
>JAJRZO010000152.1 GCA_024275215.1 Candidatus Zixiibacteriota bacterium
ATCTTTGAAGTCACATTTACCGGAAATGTCCCAAAATAATCGGCAGTGAATCGTCCTCTGTCATTGGTATAGACAACGCCGGTTCCGACTTCAACGCGAACATATTTCAACGGTTCCTGGAGTTCCGGCTCGCAAATATCAGCACCGGGTCCCTGAGTGGCCATTCCATCAACTCTGCCGGAAACAGTTTCAAAGATAATCTGATCTCTATTATAAAGGATTTCCCCAGTCCGGGCATCAGCTATGAAAAGCCTCCGCTCAGGAAAATCATTCCACCCGGTGAACATGATAGCCGAAACAGGTTCGGACTTGATGTCATCGAATCCTGCCCATATTACCGGCTCAGGTTCAGAGAAATCAGACAGACTCGGAAACTCTGCGAGAGCAGAATTTTTGGCAGCTCCGAATTGCGACATGCTCTTGTCGGCTACCTGAAAATTCCCCAGATTCTTTAGAGTTGATGCTGCCCAGACAGCTTCATAGCCGACATCATTCCTGACGAGAACTCTGAGTTCGGAACCGAATACGGGCACACCATCGCGTTGCTGTGAATAATAGACGAGCGTAAATTTATACTCGCCAGTCGTCGGATTGTACATCACTCCCTGTGTATGTCTGCCATCTTCAAGCAGGCTTACCGGAACCAGTTCATCAGCAACAGCCCCGAACATTTCGGCATATTGCACTCGAAACAAATCAGCCGATGACTCGGCGCTCATCCCGCTTGAAAATGGATGTCCGTATACTCTGGTGATTTCCCCTGCATCGTCAAGATAAAACCTGACGGCAGGGTTTTGATTTTGAAACTCAGCAATCGCCGCCTCCGTCGGTTGAGAACCGCTCTTGGCGGCATAAGCATTGATTGTCAGTAAAACAATCAACAATGATGCGAATACGATTGCCGACAAAATTGGGTTTCTTTTCACGCTATCTCTCCTCATGCCTTGTGTTGTGGGTTGCATCTTCTTCTCTTGTTAATTGATGGAGTGACTGCCGAGTTGGATTTCCGTCTCAGCAATCGCGATGTACACGCTTAATATAATAATTCCAATTCAATCGACAAGAATAATCTACGTTTATGCGACTAACACCCGTCGCACGGTTCGGGTCCTCCTCCAAAGATATATTGAATAAGATAGACAACATCATCTATATCAATTCCACCGGAACAATCGACATCCCCGACTTCCAGCGGATCAGGCGCAGGCCCGCCACCGAATATGTAATTAATCAGATAGACCGCATCGTCGATATCGACCGCGCCACTGTTGTCCGCATCGCCGCAGACATAAGGCTCGTAATTGCACTCGAACAACACCAGTTTGAAATCATCAATGCCAGCCTCGACAACACTTTGCGGATCATCGTCATTCACAGTGAATCTAACCATCATAGTCGAGGTGAGTGTGACGCCGACGGATGTAAGATCAGCTTCAGTGATCTCATTATGTCGCCAATAAAGTCCACCGTCAGTATCATGTCTGGCGATTTCAGTCCAGGTACCAACACCACCGTCACTGTTTATTTCTACGAGAAGTTTGTCAACTCCACCGGCAGCGTCTGTCAGGAACAGGTAATAGTCATAGGATATGATAATTCCTCCCTGCGACATGTCGATAACTGGAGAAACAAGTCTTACGGCTCCATCATCGACATCGGTGTTGCCGACCTCATTCTGTGTTAGGTAACATTGTCCGCTTCCGTCAGCATCAGATTCCGGGTCATAATCCCAATTGGGATCATTGACAGGTACTCCACGCTGCCATTGTCCGCTTGTAGCTCCGAGAATCTGAGTTGTCCAACCCATATCTGTCTCGAAATTATCTTCCAACAACGTAGCGTAAGTACCGACAAGAGAAGTATAGGTACTTGTTGGAGCGTCAGCCGGCAAATAAATCGTCGTACCACCATCACCCTCGGCGCTGAGATAGAATTCCGGTGTGTCCGTACAAAGAGCTTCAGGACGAATAGCGTTAAACAAACTGTCTCCGATTGCAACTAACGGCGCAGTGAGGAATGCGCCGCCATCATATCTGTAATGGAGCGTGCCGCTTCCCGACACATAGGTCTCCCGTCCATTAAGGATCTCTACTCTGAAAGTATCCGCCACTCCCGGTTCCATCAAGTCGGGAGTACCATCCGGGCAGGACATGCTCAGACTCGGATTTGCAACAGCAAGCCCTTTGATACAGAAATTAGCTGTGCTGTCTAAATCATACAGATCGAGAAACTCGAATTCATCCCAGTCATAATAATAACTCTGACCCGGACTCGACGCTGACTCTACAATCACGCGATATTTCGCGCCAAGCAGAACGGGAACATCCGAAGTCCGGTCATAAGCGTGGCCGCCAGTTGACAGTTGTACATAGATATAGAAATCCTGACCGGGACTCAGTTCGACTGGCGAAAGCAACTCTACCGTATGAAAACCTGTGTGGGCGGCGGTACCCGACGCATTCCCCAGTTCATCATACAATTCGCCACCCTCAAAACGATCATAAACAATCACAGAATACTGCACATTGTCAACGGCTGTGACGATGTTTACGGCTTCGAGCAATTCCTCATCATCGGCAACAAACGCATTGAACGCGATATCTGCGTCGGCTTTTGTATCTCTCCAGCCGTGATAGTCGTAGTAATAGACTTTGTCATACGGCATCGGTTCAACATTCTGGAAAGATACAGCGCCCATCTGAGGATGCTGACAACAATGCTTATCATAATATGAAATCCAAAAATAGCCGTTTTCTCCCCATCCACTACCCCAGCTATTCTTGACGAGCCACGCGCCAGGAAGAGGAGCCTGTGTCACTTTGTCATCATCCCAGCCGATAATCGCAACTCCATGATTCGGGTCGAGTGTACTGGTTGGTGGTTGATAGTGAACATACCCGGACATGAACTGGCTGTCGTAGCACAGCGCAGTAGATATCACGCCGTAATCCATGATCGTCTGTTTGATCGTGTTGATATTACTCAGGTCAGGCTCGGCAGTCATCCAGATAATCTCAGGGGCAAAATAGTGATGATAACTCGGATCATTCCTGAGCGGCGCAGGAGTGTGTGACTGCCCGTCGATGTCGCGGACGGCTCCCTCTCCACGAGTCAGATATGCCGATGCGACACGATAATCGCCGCCCTGATGAACAGTCAGCCCGCCACCGGTCGGTGGATCAGTATCATCATTGTTGTTCTGATTGAAACCATTCCACCAGTCAAGATGATATTCGGCAAGATTCGGTTCCCCGGACTCTCCGTTGGCAGTCCACGCTCCTGTCATCATCAGGTTCCCTTCAAGGGCTGCCATCGTGCCGAAAGTCCAGCAAGTACCGTCAATCTGGCTCTTGACTGATGTTACATAATTCTGGCCGCCAACATCGCGAAGATCGTAGCTGCTCGGCGGATCGGCAAAAGCCGGACCTGCCAGCATGGCCATAACAAGCGTGGCATTGACAAAAAGTTTTAGTTTGTACATGGTTCCCTCCCAGATAAGGAGCAATTTCACTCAGGTAGTTGTTTTTCATTGCGATTATCGCACATTGCGCACCCAATGAGCTTGCTCAGATATTCGGATAAGAATTTGATCTAAAAATCTTGCAGGGCGACGACATCCTTATTGATGAGATGTCGTTGCATTAAGGATGCTGAGAAAGGACGTGTGCTGGCGTTGGCGAGACAGAACCGTCTGCGGCTGGCTCGTGCGTCACACTGCCTTTTCAGTGCGACAGATAAACTCATCAAATTCATGTTTTCAGGCGATGCGAAAAACATGCAACCGCCGCCTGTGAGACTAAGAGAGTACTTTTTCCATCCGAAACGAACACTAATAATATATCACAATACCGAGACCTGTCAATGTCAAACTGGACAAAAAGGGCGCTGAATGCTGATGGTTATGGTCATGAATACAGTGGGCGACAGACATCAGCGTCTGCCCAGGGAATTGTCGATTAGTCTCGGAGTAGTTTGAAGTTCCGCACCCTGCAAGGCGGGGGCAGGAAACCCGACACTTTCGCTTTGGACAGGATACCAGTTTAATATATCAATAAATGACTACTTAGAAACATGGTTATTTCTTCGAGTCTCCTCGCGGAGTTTGTAATTAACGGATTTATCCGGACTTAGGCCATAAGCCTCGGCATATCCGTACAAGCCACGCTCTGAAACCGGCTTGTCTCGTACAGTTTTCACTCTCCGACTCTGAGCAAGTGGATCCTGACGGATACCAGTTACCTGCCATGAGACTTTGACATTGGGTTCATCAGTAGCGATCACGAACTGATTGTCTTGAATCTCCTGCTCTACGATAGCGCGTGCAAAACTCCCTATGACGATCCAGTCGCCGGCGAATGTACCTAAATCCTCACCAACAACCAGTGGTTCATGCGGATCGCCAACACCTATTTCGACCTTGTCACTACTGGTTTCAAGGCGAACTATGGAACCATCAGCGACCCAACCGCCTTCGCTGCCGCTTACCGGCGCTGTCATGGCATAGGGAGCACTCGTCAAACGCTGGCGTGGTGTCATTTCAGGATCGCTATCGACTTTAATACCCAGATACAATGTCGTATTGTCAAAAACCGAATAGGGAAGGGTGACTGATTCACCAGGGATAACTGTGAAAAGACCGTTCACAGTGGAAATTGTTCTCGTGGAATTCCAAACGGAAACGCCGCCACCGGGAACAGTGTAGATGAGAATAGTACTGAGTAAGTACCATCATCAACAGGATCGCCATTAGTATCTGTCAGCATTCCCTGAACATTCAAAAGCTGTGGCACATCGGCATAAACGATTACCGCCAACAACAGCAAGGCTATCACAATGCACCTTGTCATTTGCATATCCTCACTTCATAGGTTAATGTAGCTGTTACAGTAAAAATATCGAGCTCGAATTCCGAGTCAGGAACTAATCGACACGTAAGTTTTTGGGGGTATTGTCCAGAAAAAAGTGTAAGTTTGTCCGAACTTTACCCATTCTACTCCCAGCCTACAATTATATTGCGTGTGGCACCCTGTTATTTTATCTTGAATAGTTTCATGGCGGCTTATAACGACTTAAATGAAAATGTCGCACGGGTAAGAAGCGACATCAGAGACTGTCTCGAACGCTCCGAAAGAGCGGGAAATAACGTTGTATTAGTCGCTGTAACAAAGACTCTTCCACCGGAGGCGGTGGAAGCCGCCGTAAGAGTTGGGTTGACTGATGTCGGCGAAAGCAGGGTGCAGGAGACAGCATCGAAAAGACCAGCGGTGAAAGCTGACTGCAGATGGCACCTGATCGGGCACTTGCAGAAGAACAAGATCAGTAAGGCGTTAAAACTTTACGATATGATCCAGTCGATCGATTCGTATGAGCTTGCTGCCGCCATTGATGCACGAGCCGGGAAACCTGTTGAAATCCTGTTGCAGGTTGATTCATCAGGTGAAGAGACCAAGTTCGGAATCGACCCTGATGACCTGAGACATGTCGCAGAGCAAATAGCTCGGCTCGAAAAGATAAGGATCAAAGGACTTATGACCATCGGACCATTGACCGATGACAGACAAAGGATAAGACATAGTTTCAGAGCAACCAGATCGCTGTTCGACAAACTGCGTGATGCCGATATTCCAAACTGCGATATGAAGTACCTGTCGATGGGTATGAGCGGTGACTACATGATTGCAGTCGAGGAAGGCAGCAACATGGTCAGAATCGGAACAGCTCTTTTCGGTAAACGAGGTTGAATATGAAAGAATCAC
>JAJRZO010000153.1 GCA_024275215.1 Candidatus Zixiibacteriota bacterium
CACAAAAGATAAAAGAGGTTAGGGCGATTTCAGGCAATCTGCCGTTTCTCATTCCGGGCGTGGGAGCACAGGGGGGAGACCTTGAAGCCGCAGTCAGATTCGGATCAAACGATGGCGAGAGTCTCGTAATTGTCAATTCCTCGCGTGGTGTCATCTACGCATCAGACGGGCTTGATTTTGCTGAAAAAGCGCGCGAGCAGGTTCAGCAACTCAATCAAGTCATCCAGGACATGGAATTGATCTGACATTGTGCAGCCAATTCAGGGAACTGAAGAAATCTCTTGAGCATTACGATAGTACAAAGTAAAGCTGTGACTTAATAAGAGTGGTTGTGGCGTTCCAACTGCATTGCGCCGATACGGAATATAGATAAATGAATCAAGGAGGGTTTCAGCATGATAGATTCGCAACTCAAGGACAAAGTCGAAAACCCCAGTGACACAGATATAAATTCAATCCCCATTCTCCCACTGAAAGGTATGGTGGTTTTTCCATATGTCGTAGTGCCGTTGATGATAACGGATCAGAAAAATGCGCGATTTGTTGATGATGCTCTGATGGCGGGAAAGACGATCGGACTTGTTGCCCAGAAACCGGGCGATTATGACGAAATCGGACCCGATCAAATTTACAGAGTCGGAACATCTGCAAGCATTCTGAAAATGCTTCGTTTTCCTGATGGAAGCGTCCGGTTCCTCGTGCAGGGATTGACAAGATTCCGCATCAAGTCATTTGTATCGACCTCGCCACACCTCGAAGCAGAGATCGAAACTATCGAAGAGGATACCAGCGTTGATCTGGAAATCGAGGCGTTGACGAGAAACATTCTTGATATCCTCAAGCAGGTTGTCGAGCTTGCACCGAATCTTTCGGACGAAGTGCATATCTCCGCGTTGAATCAGGATGGTCCATCGAAACTTGCCGATTATGTCGCTACGAATCTTAACATCTCTCTCGAAGAACGCCAGGAATTACTCGAAATACTCGATGTCAAACACCGGCTCGAGAAAATTCACGCTTACCTGATCAAAGAACACGAAGTGCTCGAATTGTCGCGGAAAATTCAGACCGATGCCGCAACCGAGATGGGAAAATCCCAGCGCGATTATATACTCAGGGAGCAGTTGAAGGCTATCCAGCGCGAACTCGGAGAGACTGACGATCGCACTGCCGATGTGGAGGAATTCAAACAAAAAATCGCGGATGCGAAGATGGGACAGGTGGCGGAAGAGGCCGCTCTCAAGGAACTCGAAAGACTTTCGAGAATGAACCCGTCATCAGCCGAGTATACAGTGTCGCGAACTTATCTCGAATGGATGGTCGCTCTGCCATGGTCTGTATCAGCCGAAGACGATCTCGACATCAGGAAGGCTGAGAAAATCCTTAACGAAGACCACTACGATCTGGAAAAAGTTAAAGAGAGAATCCTCGAATATCTCGCAGTCCGAAAACTCAAACCGGATGTCAAGGGTCCCATACTCTGTTTCGTTGGTCCTCCCGGAGTCGGCAAGACATCGCTCGGACAGTCAATCGCGAGAGCGATGGGACGCAAGTTCCAGCGAATCGCCCTTGGCGGGATGCACGACGAAGCCGAGATCAGAGGCCACAGGCGGACATACATCGGTTCGATGCCCGGCAGGATAATCCAGAGCATCAAACGCGCAGGCTCGAACAATCCGGTATTTATGCTTGACGAGATCGACAAGGTCGGCAAGGATTTCAGGGGAGACCCTGCATCAGCGCTTCTGGAAGTTCTCGATCCCGAACAGAACAATTCGTTCTCCGATCATTATCTCGATGTGCCTTTCGATTTGTCGAGAGTTTTCTTTATCACTACCGCAAACATTCTCGACACGATTCCGGATGTTCTTCGCGACAGGATGGAGGTCATCAGGATACCCGGATACACCGATCTCGAAAAAGTTCAGATCGCCCGGCGTTATCTCGTCCCACGCGAACTTGACAACCACGGATTGACTGGCTCCAATCTCGTTATCAGAGACGCCGCGCTGAAAAAAGCAATCAACGACTATACCCGTGAATCGGGTGTGCGAAACCTGAACCGTGAAATAGCGACAGTCTGCCGCAAAGTTGCCCGCAAAGTTGCCGAAGGCAGCAAGCAGAAATTTATCGTGACCAGGAGCAATCTGAGCGAATTCCTCGGACCCGCAAAGTATCTGCGCGAATCTGTCGAACGTGTCGGAAAGATCGGAATTGCTCCCGGACTGGCGTGGACATCAGCAGGTGGCGAAGTCCTCTATATCGAAGCTACAAAAATGGCGGGTACGAAGCAGCTTATCCTGACGGGTCATCTGGGCGAAGTGATGAAAGAATCTGTTCAGGCCGCACTTTCATTTATCAGGTCGCGAGCGGACCGTCTTGGCATTGAAGACAGAGCCTTTGAAAAATGCGATATTCATGTTCATGTACCGGCAGGAGCTGTGCCAAAAGACGGGCCATCGGCGGGAATTACAATGGCGACGGCGTTGGCGTCACTGATGACCTGCAGGGCAGTCAAGCCTAAGATAGCAATGACCGGCGAGATCACTCTGAGAGGCAGTGTGCTTCCGATTGGTGGATTAAAAGAGAAATTGCTGGGTGCGTATCGCGCCGGAATAAAGACCGTGATCGTACCGGAATCCAACAGCAAGGACACACAGGATCTTCCGAAAGAACTCGTCGATAATCTTAACATCGTATTTGTGAAGACGATCGATCAGGTTTTCGACATCGCTCTTGAGAAAAAGAAACGCAGGAAATAGGATTCTTGATCTGAAATCTTGAAGATTTCCAATGTCCTCTGATGCTTGTTTGCTATCGCGAATCTGTTTGCGGACTGACTGAAAAAGAGTTAGTTTTGAAGCAATGAAACTCGTTACCGCAAAACAGATGCAGGCGATTGATCGCGCCGCTATCGATGGCAGAGGCATTCCCGGTCTCGAACTGATGGAA
>JAJRZO010000154.1 GCA_024275215.1 Candidatus Zixiibacteriota bacterium
GCGGGAATGACGATGCTCTGTGCACAGGTTGATTCTATGCATATCCTGTAGCTCATTCAGAGCGTATTGCCGCTCCTGTCGTCCCCGTGGAGACGGGGATCCATTGTACACAATACTGCTTGAATAGATTCCCGCCTGCGCGGGAATGACTTTGTGATGGGTACCGCGTTCGTTCCCTGCTTACACATAGCACACACGTCGCCCTTGCACACCACCGTCACCCCTGCGGAGGCAGGGGGCCAGACGAGTCTGCTAAGGTTGCTACTTTTGTGTATTCTATTGCTGGTTCTGGATTCCTGCCTGCGCAGGAATGACGATGTTCTGTGCACAGCCCCTGCGAGCACTCAAGGCAGGTTTTGCAACACTCCCCTTCGCGGGAATGACAATATTGGGAACCTCATTCTTTACAAGCAATGAAGAAAGGCGGGGGAGACCCGCCTTTCTTTCCCGTCTAATGAAGGTCGTCGAAACTACAAAGGTTTTGATCAAATCATCTCTATTCGTCAGTCTTATTCTGCGCTTCGATTTCTTTTTTTAGCTTCGCCCTGTCGACTTTTTTCTCTTTGACACGGCTCTGTTTACCAACTTTGCCACGCAGATAGTAGAGTTTCGCTCTGCGGACTTTACCCTGACGAATACGCTCAATTCTCGGAATGTTCGGCGAATTGATAGGGAAGACACGCTCAACGCCAATGCCAGACGATATCTTATAGACCGTGAATGTCTCACCAGCGCCCGATCCACGCCTGCGGATAACCGTTCCCTGAAATATCTGGACACGTTCTTTTTCACCCTCGCGGATTTTCACATGCACACGCACTGTGTCACCGGGGCCGAAGTTGAGTTTTCGTTTCTTGAAATTATCAGCTTCGATCTTGTTCAGGATACTCATGCTCATAGGGCATCTCCTTTATCTACTGTCACTATTTTCCGATCTCAGTTCATTTATGATTGATTTATCTTCTTCGTTTAATTCAATACTATCTATCATTTCCGGCCTGTTGTGCAATGTTTTTTCGAGCGCCTTGCGTCTCCTGAATTTCCTGATATTCTCATGGTGCCCTGAAATCAACACTTCCGGCACTTCGAGTCCCATAAACTCTTTCGGTCTTGTGTATTCAGGATAACCGAGCAATCCCGATGTAAAACTGTCCGTCTCCGCGGCTTCGAATTTGCTCATATAACCCGGTATCAATCTTGCCATCGCTTCGATCATCACAAGCGCCGCGAAGTCGCCGCCGGTTAGAACATAATCGCCGATTGAGACCTCGCGGACATCGAACAGTTCCATCACTCTTGCATCAATGCCCTTATAACGACCGCAGACGACGATCAAATGTTCCATGCGGCTGAGTTCCTCTGCGTATTGCTGATCGAATCTCCTACCCGATGCCGATGTCACGATGACCGTTGACTGAAGATTCGGCTGACTGTCAATACATGCCTTGACACCCTTGTAGATCGGCTCGACTTTCATGACCATTCCCGCACCTCCGCCGAAGGGTGCATCATCGACTGATTGATGCTTGTCCTCAGTGAAGTCTCGAATATCATGTACATTTATTTCGAGCAATCCCTCATCGACTGCTTTGCCGAGAAGTGATTCCGACAATGCCGGTGTGATAATGCCGGGGAATATCGTCAGGATATCGACAATCATCTTACTCGAATTCCAGTCCGTTTAAGAGTTCCACCTCCATTCGATTCTTAATCAGATCAACCTTCCTGATTACTTCATGTGTCGCCGGGAGCTTGATTGTACCATCTTTTCCCTCGACAACATAAAGATCATTCGCAGGATATTTCTCAATCTCTTTCAACTCGCCGAGTCTTTCGCCCGATACTGTGAAAACTTCAAGTCCCACAAGATCGAAATCGTAGTATGTACCTTCCTCAAGTTCCGGCAGATCCTCAGCGTTTATCAGTATATATGCGCCTTTCAGTTCCTCAGCTTCGTTCCGGGTTTCAATTCCCTCGAACCTCAGAATCCATCCTTTTGGCGATGCTGTCTTCTCCGTAATACGATGCGGTTCGATCTTTCCCGCTCTCTCGATCAGGATAATCTCGATCTCCGCGAATCGGTTCGGATTGTCCGTCAGCGGCCTGACAATCACATTCCCGTGAATACCATGAGCGCGAAGAACAAATCCAACAGCAACATGCTCAGGACGATTCATCTACTCCAGTATCTCAAGCATTGCTCTCTTGCCCTGCTTTGCGGAAACCGCTGAGATCAGGGTACGTATTGCCTTAGCAGTCTGGCCTCTCTTGCCAATCACTTTTCCAAGATCACCGGCTCCAACCCGCAACTCGTATACAGTCGTCCTTTCGCCCTGAACCTCTGTAAGTCGAACATCATCAGGATAGTCAACCAGTGCTCGCACGATATGCTCAATGAATTCCTTCACAGTTGCGTACCTCCTGGATTACTCGTTTTCGCTTGCGCTTTCCTGTTTGGCGGGAGTCTCAGTCTCAGTGGTGTCGTCAGCTTTCGCCTCTTCAGGCTTTGTCTCTTCCGGTTTCTTTTCTTCGGGTTTAGCCTCTTCCGTTATTTCTGCTGCAGCCGCCTTAGTTTTTTTCCTGCGTTTGTGACGTTCTTTAATTTCAGTCTTGATTTCGATTTCATCACCTGTTTCACCGGCTTTCACTTTTTCCCATTTGGCGAGAAGGTTGACTTGTCTGAACAGGCTTGCCACAGTCTCAGACATCTGAGCACCTTCCTTGAGCCATTTGAAAACCTTCTGTTCATCGATTTTGATTTTCGCAGGTCTTTCAATAGGATTATAATACCCAAGTGTCTCCAGAAATCGTCCATCACGCGCAAACCTGGAATCAGCAGCAACAAACCGGTAGA
This sequence comes from Candidatus Zixiibacteriota bacterium, assembly GCA_024275215.1. Lineage (GTDB taxonomy): Bacteria > Zixibacteria > MSB-5A5 > JAABVY01 > JAHJOQ01 > JAJRZO01. The sequence continues at coordinate 2,855 of JAJRZO010000154.1, forward strand.
AAGGTCGCTTCTTAGCGCCCATTCTTCTCAATCGAATACGTACGGCCAAATCAAACCTCCTCTTTATCTGAACATTCCCCTGGCCAGATCATTCATCTGCCCACGGGAGAGCTTCTTTATCATTTTCTGCATTTGAGAGAATTGTTTCATTATCCTGTTAACATCCGCAAGATCATTGCCGGATCCAAAGGCGATCCGTCGCCGTCGTGAACCATTGATGATCTGCGGTTTATGGCGTTCTTCCGGCGTCATTGATTGAATCATCGCCTCTATGCGCACAAGCGCATTATCGTCAACTTGTATATTCTTGATCGCTTTCCCGACTCCGGGGATCATCGCAAGCATCGATTCAAGTGAACCCATTTTTTTGAGTTGCTGGAGCTGGTTATAGAAATCATCAAAAGTAAAAGCCTCTTTCTGGAGTTTCTTGTGGAGCTTTTCAGCTTCACGCATGTCGACAGCGTCCTGAGCTTTTTCGACAAGCGTCAGCACATCGCCCATACCGAGAATACGGGACGCCATTCGATCGGGATGGAAGGTCTCAAGATCGGAAAGCTTCTCGCCGATGCCGATCATCTTGATCGGTTTGTTCGTAACGAGCTTGATCGACAACGCTGCGCCGCCTCGCGCATCGCCATCCATCTTGGTCAGGAGCACACCTGTCAAATCGAGGCGTGTGTTAAACTCTGACGCAATGTTTACAGCATCCTGAACGGTCATAGCGTCGGCAATCAGGAGCAGTTCATCGGGTGAAACTTTTTCTTTGATCTGCTCCAGTTCGGACATCAATTTGTCATCA
>JAJRZO010000155.1 GCA_024275215.1 Candidatus Zixiibacteriota bacterium
ACAGAGCCTCCTCTCCCCCTCGTCCAAAGACGAGAGGATCGCTTCCCTTGAGTCGCCCGACAATCTTTCCGGAGGCTGCATACTTCAGCATCAAGTTGTTTATCTCTGGCTGCGGAAGAGAATGTTTTCCGGCTCGCTTGCCCACATACACAGATTCGATATTAGCGGGCAGTGTAACGATAATCTCATCGGGAATAAGGTTGTCATAAAGAACAACATCGCACTCATGGAGCAAACGCAATCCTCTGACAGTAATCAGGTCTGGATCCCCCGGTCCCGCTCCGATCAAGTATACTTTGCCGCGAGAGTCATTCATGGAATTCGTTATTCGTGTTTGGGACTATCTTCAAGCAATGCCCTTAATTCTTCTTCCATCTCTTCAGCATTCTTCTTTTTCATGATAGTCTTCCAGTCGGCTGACAGGAATCGACCGAAACACGCCTCTTTCTTAGTCTTGTCGTCGCCGAACTTCTCGACAACCATTTTGCGAAACCTGCCTGCATAGTTAGCGATTTTCTCCCAGTGCTTCGGAAACAGATCTTCGAGAAACATGCGAAGATATCCGGCAAGGAATGGCGCCTTGCCGTCGGTAGCGATGGCAATCGAGAGGTTATCTCTTTTTATGAGCGCGGGAAAAGTGAACGAGCAAAGTTTCGGGCTGTCAACCACATTGACAAGTATGCCCGCAGCCTTGCAATCATCGGAGACCTGTTTGTTGACCTGTTCATCATCGACTGCTGAAATCACCAGACCATAATCGGAGGCTTCAGGAGATTCATACGCCCGTTTGTTCCAGGTGATCTTTCCGCTTTCCGCATAGTATTCGACCTTCTCGCCGACTTCCGGTGCAACAACAGTCACATTGCAACTGTAATCCAGCAGATTATCGATCTTTCTGCGGGCAACGATACCGCCACCTACGACAAGCACGTTGACACCATCAATCGAGACGTTTACCGGCATGAATTTCGACGCCATATTCTTTGCCTCCGTTTGGATGCGCTATTTCAAAGAGTCACGAATCTTTTCGAGTTGTCACCTGCAAGAGTCGGTTTATAAGTCTTCTCGATGCTTTATCAAGAGCGTACTGCATATCAGGCGGAAGTATTTTGAGCAACGGACCGAGTTCTTCCTGCCTCAGTTTCTCGAACGATTCCCCGACACCATTGTAAAGCGGCTCATGCTGAAGATGCCCATACCAATACATGAACTCACTGAGTCTTCTATCTATTATTTCTTCCGCACGTGGCACTGCATTCCTCGCCTGTTCCTGGCGATCAGCAACAAATGCCTTGACTGCTTCAAGAGCATAAAGAGTGAGCGAATCGATATCGCCATCGGTCTCGACATCTCGCGGGATTGCCATATCCATAATCGTCAAATGTTTTCCACCACGCGATTCAATGGCAGTGTGCAGTATCTCCTGACTGATGATCGGCTCCTGCGAGCCTGTGCATGTAACTACAATATCTGCTCGAAGAAGAAGCTCCGGCAGTTCATCAAGCGAATGACCGCTACCACCGAACTTCTTTGAGAATTCTGCCGCCTTCTCCGGCGTTCTATTTGCGAAAAGAAAATCTCCATGATGCAACCGCGCAAAATTCGATGCGGCAAGTTTGATCATTCGGTTGACACCGACAAACAATACCGTGGGGCGCGAATCTTTGTCTAACTGTAATTTCAAGAGTGAAGTCGCTGCTCCCGCAACAGAACATGCGCCTTTGCTCATTTCGGTATTCGTGCGAACCAGTTTCCCGACACGAAACGCCTGATGAAACAGCCGATGAAGTAACTTGCCTGCCGCTTTGACAGCGCAGGATGAACTATACGCCTCTTTTAACTGACCGAGAATCTCATTCTCACCGAGCACGACCGATTCGATGCCGGCTGCTACACGAAACAAGTGGTCAGCGGCATGGCTGCCCTTTCTGACAAACATTAGATCGGTAAG
>JAJRZO010000156.1 GCA_024275215.1 Candidatus Zixiibacteriota bacterium
CGGCCCCAAGTGGATTGACATGATTCGTACTGTTACGGCCGATCAGGTTTCAGCCGCCGCAAAGAAATATCCGTCCACCGAAAATTATACTCTGGCAACAGCCGGAGCACCGGAGTAGAACATTAGAAGAACTTGACTATATCGACAAATTCTTTAACCGCTCTTTCAAATCCGGTCAGGACAGATCGCGCTACGATGCTGTACCCGACAACGAATTCGGCTATATCCGTGTCTGAAAGCAGCGGAAGAATATTCTGATAATCGAGGCCACCGGCAGCTCTCACACGCAATTCATGTTTTTTTGCTGATTCTGTCGCTTTGACAAGCCTTTTGAGTTCCTCGCTTCGCTCTGAATCTGTTTTTGTTTCCCGGTAGTGATGAGTGAACAATTCGATGCCGTCGAATCCTGCTTTAGAAGCGTTCTTGATTGCATCACTTTCGGGTTCGACAACTGCAAATACGCTACAGCCGGTCCCTTTGAGTTGAACGACAGTCTCACGGATTGTTTCCAACTGTTCGCTGAAATTCAGGCCTGCTTCAGTGGTCAACTCTCCGGATCGCTCGGAGACAAGCGTTATGTCCGATGGTTTGACTTCGAGCGCTCTGGTGACCATCTCCGGTGATGGTGCAATATAGAGAATGAGACGGGTCTTGACGGTTTCCCTGAGAATATAAAGATCGCGATCGCGGATATGGCGTTTGTCCATACGCAAATGTATCGCGATGCCATCAGCGCCCGCCAGTTCAGCAAATGAGGCTGCGGTGACAGGATCGGGTTCTTTCTCCTTGCGGTCTTCCCTGAGCGCGGCGACTGCATCTACGCTGATTATCAGATTTCGCATCGAATTCCTCGGCAAAGTGTTTCCAGGACAACTTCGATCATTGCATTATTATACAGGTTAATCGGCATTTCAATCAAAAAAAGGAGTACATGACGAATCTACATCGATGAGCGGTCTTCCCAGAAAATAATCCTCCACAGACCATCAGCTTTAGACTTGCGGAATTTGAACACGGCTATGCCGACAGCATCGAAGCTCTCTCCTCCGAAGTCGCCGTCGATGTCTCGTACCGAGAGTTGGAAAAAAACATTATAAACCTCCCAGGTCTCATTGCCGACCTGTTCCTCGCCGACTCTTTGTGGAATCCATGTGTCGAGACGCAATTCATCAAAGAAATTGAAGAGCCGTCGCGTTCTCTCGAGATCTCCCGATGGGCCATCCCTCGGTATCTCTATTGTTTCGATCTCACCTGCGAGATTCTGGTCTGTGTAACTGAATATGAAACCGGGATCAAGACAGTCTTCATATACATCGATATCATTATGTTCATACGCATACCGGAAATTTGATAATACCGCGCTGACATCATCCTGCCGAAGGATTGGCTTTGTGCCTGATGGATCAACAGATGCCGGCGAGAATGGATTAAGACAGGACAACGCCGCCAGCGAAATAATCACAAGTATCGAGACAATCCTGTTCATTTATCTATACCCATACTTGAGATCCGCCCATGA
>JAJRZO010000157.1 GCA_024275215.1 Candidatus Zixiibacteriota bacterium
CCCTTACCTCGGGGTTAAAATTTGAATTCTGAAGTCGCTCAAACTTGGGTGTCAAAATAAATCCATTTCGGTTTACTGATTTGGATGGACTTTGATCTGCAGACTCAGGGAATGCGGACTTTCCGGTTTATCGGAAAGTGACCTCGATATTAGTTGATAGATTTTTCCGGTGGCGATGGCGTGAGGGTTACACCCGTTCCCATTCCGAACACGGAAGTTAAGCCTCACTGCGTCGATGGTACTGCACCTTTGCAGGTGTGGGAGAGTAGAACGCTGCCGGGTTAAATAAGAAGACCCGCTCTTTTGAGCGGGTCTTCTTTATGCAAGATGATCTCTATTTCGAAAAGTACAGGAACACAAAAGGCCCGACATTATATCGGGCCTTTGTACTTCTACTCTAATTTTGAACAGAATTAGTTTGCAGTACCACCGAAGAAATATGAGAAACCGACAAAGAACTGGAGTGCTGTGATAGCTTTTGACTCAGTCAACGTCTCATACGCGCTAGGGATCATATGGAATGTTGCACCGGCATTCAAAGCAGCCTGGGGCGTGAAGAAGTGATATACACCGCCACCGGCGTTGAAACCGATCTTGGAATCAGAACCTTCGGAAGAAAAAGTATACAGTACGGGGCCACCTGAAATATAGGGCATTGTTTTGGCAGCAACGTTCAGAAAATAGATGAAGTTTGCACTGAATCCAATCCAGTTCTCTGTCTCAGAACCGGACATGCCCGCATTCATAGCTGATGACGATGAAACGCTGGACTCAAAATAGTAGTCTGTACTATAGTCCCACTCAAACTTCCAGGTTTGATAAGTTGCGCCTACATTAACACCCATGTCCGGACCAAAAAAGTAGGTTGCATTGCCACCGAACAAGATCCCGAGACTCGACGAGGAAGAGAAACCTTCAGACTTGTAATCTTTAAACGCATCTCCAAATCCAATGCTATAACCGGTAATACCGCCAACATTGAACATTCCTTTCATATCCATCGCCGATACCGACGCGGACATCACCACAAATGCTGTCACCGCAATTGCAATAGCGAGTTTCCTCATTGAAAACCTCCTCGAATGGTTTAGCTCTTCTGAGCCGCTTCATGTTGTTGAAACAGATACAAACCCGTTGTCTGTGCCTGTCATTTTAAGTTGTTGAGTTATAGCAACCCCAGCCTTTTAAGTCAACAAAAAATAAATGTATTATTATGGTCCATTATATCATAATAAATGCACATCTAATTTAATGAGAGCTTACTTGGATAAGCACGCTCTCTGATAAGCAAAAGGCGCCAGGTTTTGTAAAGACAAGCCGTTGACACATGGTGTATGTGTACAACGGCTGTATTGTTTTCCTGCGAGCTTAGTAGGTGATTGCTCTAGGAAGAGATTTTGCCTCATCAACCCACTGAGCAACCTTGCCGGATGATGGCATCTGACGAACGAGATTTTTCTCGGCATTTACTTCAGTCATTTTTGCATGAAGATTCCCTGCATTTCTCTGAGCAAGTTCGACTACGGTGTCAACACCGGCAGCCTCGAGAAGATCGGCATATTCTTCACCGACACCTTTGATCCGAAACAGATCAGCCATATTTACCCATCTCAAAACCAGTTTTCCGCTGATTTCAGTATCCTGTGCCAACTGTTTGCGTCCCTTTGGATCTGCGGCTCTCTCCAGAAGCGCGTCGGTTGTTGTGATTCCATTTGCTTGAAGCTTCTCAGCGTATGTTGCTCCGATTCCTTCGATGTCACTGATTTTCGCCATAATTTTTACTCCAGAAGTTTGTTATTAGCGCCTTACTCGGTCTATATAGTCTAAGATTGCTTCCAGGGCAAGCAGTTCTTTGTTTCGTCCCGAATAATTGAACATTACTCACATGCTAACTGACTGCAGTTCTGTTGATGCTGCCAATGCACAACCTAAAGCTCCGACAATTTGAGGATCCTCGGGAATTTGTATCTGTCTGTTTAGATCACGTTGAAGCAGTTCGCGAATGCACGAGTTGTATGCTACTCCGCCAACAAACAGCAGATCATCCTCGACGCCTATTCGCTTGAGCATCTGGACTACACGATTTACTACGGCGCGATGAATTCCAAGAGCAATTTCATCACGCCTGTCGCCCGCGGCGACCGATGAAATCACCTCGGATTCTGCGAATACGGTGCACATGCTGTTGATATTTGCCGCTTTGGGTGCAGTTCCCGCAACCTCGCTGAAATCAGTAAGCGTATAACCTAACGCCATTGCCATGATTTCGAGAAACCGCCCTGTACCCGCAGCGCATTTATCGTTCATCTCGAACCTTGCCATCTGACCTGAGTCGTCGAGCGAAATGACTTTGACATCCTGCCCGCCTATATCGAGTATGGTTCGTGTCGATGGCGCAAGATGCCTGCAGCCAAGTGCAAATGCTTTTATTTCGCTGATAGTTCCACATTTGAATTGATTCCCGAACAGGTGGCGACCGTAACCGGTTGCCACAATCCGGTCGTATGACTGTCCCTGCAGCAACTCCGTGCAGACTTTCTGCGGATTGAAAGAATTTTCTTTCTTTCCGCTGTAGATAAGTTCATTGTCACGAACTATTGCCAGTTTAACTGTGCGCGATCCAATATCAATGCCTGCACTTCTCATATCAGGCTGTAATCCTCTCGATGAACGCTTCCACGCGCGTGCGAATCTGACCTGCATCTTCCTGACTGTAATCAGTCTCGATACGCAGTACAGGGATACCTTCAGATTCCAGCTTGTTTTCTATCTGGCCTGCTTCCATCTGGTATGGCTGGCAAAACTGAAGCGCATAGTGTATCACACCATCGGCTTTGTATGTCGAGACCATCTCCTTGATATGCTCAAGTCGCGATTGGTTCGGTGTAAAAATGGCGCAGTATATCTTGAAATAGCGGTCGACAATGTTGTCCAGTAGAGCATTCAGATTATTGCCGTCAGTCTCGGTCTCATTTCGGGTGCCGCGCTCACCGACACAGGATTCCTCGCCAACAATTACCGCATTGGCGTTCTGGACGATGGCAGGTATCTTCCAGTTGGGAACCGCCATCGGACAGCCGGAAATCAGTATTCGAGGTGAAGTGTGTGGCACAACTCCAGGTTTTTGTTCGACACGCTGCTCCAGTTCGTTACACAGCTTGTTTACGGAATCTGTAAAGCGCGCAGGATCATCATAGAAGAATACCTGGTTTATCAGAAGAGCGTCGAGTCCGGAAATGGATGTGGGGTTGACAGCACGAAGCTTTGAGAGACGGTGCATCGCCCTGCGTTTCTTGTTGACGATGTCAGTGCTTTCCCTCAGTTTTTCTGATGTAATGGTTTTGCCCGAAAGTTTTTCCATTGCATCGAGAAATCGCTCGTACTCTGTTTTGAGCAGTGCGCGACCGGATTCGGTTTTCATCTGGGGCATATCCATTACGAACAGGTTCCTGACCAGAGGGGCAAACATTTCGTATGCCTTCTTTTTTCCGTCGCATGTATTCTCTCCAACCACCATGTCACAGGCTTCTAGGTACGGACAGACGCCGCTAAGTTTGAATCCGAATGCCGATTTGATGAGAGAGCAGGTGTTGCGCGGCAGCAACTGCTCCGCCTCTGCGAAGCCAAACTCAGCGCCGGTACACAGTCCGACAGAAATTCCATCGGCAGCCAGGATAATCTCCTCAGGAACGAACACGCAAAATGAGCCGACCACTTTACGACCGTTCTCTCTGGCATCCAGCAGCTCCTTGACTCGTAAGCCGTGGATTTCACTCATGACGAAATCGAAATACTGCATGCCTTTCGGACGATGTTCCTGTGTGAGGAATATCTCCCTGTACGCCTGTGCCAATCCTTCCAGCAGAGCGTCGTGAGCCTCAAGGTTCAGCCCAAGGTCGGACCACATCTGGTGATAGTCTTCTGACATGATACAATGCCTCCATGATGATGTAATGAATTATGTGATTCGCGTACGAATCCTGAGTTGTCGGAATTAAGAATGATCTGAAGAAATAAATTTCTGGCGGAAGATCAATTAGCCGCGAAACAGGGCATACTTCGAGAACCACGGTTGCAGAGTCTGCACGCGCCGATAGAGAGGACGAGAAAGATGAGTCCCCATACCTTGGGGAGCGATAAGTTTTGTTCAAAACCTGTGATTCATACCTGTCTCTATGCTAAATACTACCATTGCGGTCAGTATAATCAATCTTCACCATAATTCAAACTCTATTTTGCCGAACAGGTAGAAAAGGCGAGGCAACTATGGTGATCGGGAACACCGGGCAGTTTTCGCTACTTGTAGGATATTAAGATCTGTGAATCGCCTACGGCGATAATCATATCGGAGTTACCCCAGACGCCACGTAATCCATTAGCTGACCCGGAGTCGCGTTTAGTCCATGTGATTCCATCATCCGATGTCAGAATCACGCCATCTGAGCCAACTGCAACGAATTGGTTTCCTGTCCAGCATACGGAATAGAGTCTGCTGTCAAGTTCCTGCTCCCTTACAATCCATTGAATGCTATCGAATGAAGTAAGTATGCTTCCCGGCCTTGTCCCGACAACGACTACTAACAAGTCGCCTGACCAGCAGATGTCTTCTGCGAAGGATATCGCCAATCCGGTATACATTAGTTTCCATTCTGTCAGATTGGTCGAAGTCCAAATCGAATAGTCTTCACCAGAGAACGGACTACCGGAGCGATGTCCCGCGGAAATGAACTTCTCTCCGGTCCAGGCAATGCCATTCATCCAGCCTTCAAAGTCGATTTCGATAAGTTCCCAATCGACGCCATCGGGAGATATTCTTACATCGCCGAGACTTGTGCCACTGGCGCTATGTCCTCCGACAGCGATATAATTGCTTTCTGCATGAGTAACATCGCACAGAGACCGAGCCATGTTGCCGGATCGTCGCTCTGTCCAGTGCAAACCGTCAGGTGATGTCATAATATATTCTCCGGCACCGACAGCGATGAAAATGGTATCAAAGCACTCGACTCGTTTGAGAGAATAGGTTGCCGGTGTTTCTATCTTGTCCCAGTTGATTCCATCTGTTGAACGAACGACTTCACCGTTTGAGCAGACTGCTACGTGGATTGAACCTGAAGATGTTATGTCCATCAGTCCGACGACTGAATCGAGATTGACAACAGTCCATGCTTTACCGGGTTTCGATTTTGGCTCTGGCGGTGGGGGGGATGTTGGAGTGTTATTGCATGATATGATAATCAAAAAGGCAGAGATGATAATAACTGTGATCCGGCTTGTCATTGGACTCCATTCCATGCCGCGAATTTGATTTTGACAAGTGTACATGGTTCGGATTCGATTGTCAATAGCTGAGATGTTTTGTTTTCCAGAGACATTGTCCCTCAAGTGTTTATGGATAAACATCCAATAATTGGGGTTGATGATTTTATTGTTGCAATTATATTGTATTATCAATAATAGCCAATACACAGGAGAAATCATGAAAGTATTTACCGGACTACTGGCGATATTTCTGATTGCAATTCTTGTATCAGGCACTGCTTTATCAGCCAAAATGCCAAAGGGTGTCCTGCTGGATATGCCTGATGAGATAGCGATGAAATATTATGGCGAGGTTCCCCAGTATGAGCGTTTCGCCGAGCAAATTGCCGAGCGTGCTTCGAGGGCGTTTACGGGTGATACTCTGAAACTGTTGGTTGTCTTGCTGGATTGGAGCAATCGTCCGGGAACTTATTCGCAGGCAGTTTTCGATTCATTGATTTTGTCGAGAGATGTCTATCCCGGTGGCTCAGTTGCCGACTTCTTTCATGAGTCATCCTACGGAAATCTTACAATAACAGGACAAGTCTTTGACTGGTACAACGCTGGTGTTTACGATCCCTATTTCGATTTTGAGAGCATGCTTTGGGAATTGGATCCGATTATAGACTACTCGCAGTTTGACGGTAACGGCGATGGAATTGTTGATGCGATTGCATTCATACGCTCAGGCACAGGTCAGGAGGATACGGGCGATGATATGGATATCTGGTCACATGCCGTGATCTATCCATCTGGCTGGGAGCAGGGACCATTCGATGGCGTGCTTGTGGGACAGTGGTTCACTGCGCCGGAAGAAAGACCGTTGCGCTCCGAAACTTGCCCATCTTATATTCTGATGGAAGACACACTTTGTCGAATCCACGTCATCTGTCACGAACTGACGCACGATCTTGGAATGCCTGATCTCTATGACTATGATGAAAAACTCAATACGGATACATACAGCACCCCGAACGATGCGAACGATCATCCTATGGTCGATTGGAGCCTCATGGGCTATGGCGGTTATGGATTGCTCGCGTATGGTTACTCAACTCCTGCTCATCATTGTAGCTGGATAAAGATGCAC
>JAJRZO010000158.1 GCA_024275215.1 Candidatus Zixiibacteriota bacterium
AAAGTCCCGATTATTTACACCGAGACAAGGCACCTCCAGAAAATCAGAGGCGCAGCGCTCGGCAAAGTGAAATATTCTCGCGTTAAATCGATAATGGTAGAGCCGGGACTCCCGTCAGACGATGATTGATTTAACTTGACATTTACCTTCATCCTGGCGATACCAGAATGAATATGGCTATGAACAAAATACAAAATATGATATTTCTTATATCATTGTTGTTCGCAATTCTGTTGTCGTGCAACAAAAGTGACAGCATAAGAACTGATTCCGATGAATATCGGAAGTTCGTAGATATCCTTACAGAACTTGAAACAGGATTCTATGTCTCAGGCAATGACAGTTCGGTCTATTTCCCTATTCGAGATTCAATCCTGAACGAACACGATGTCGATACGACCTGGCTTCGGAACTACATGGTATCCCTGAAGGATGATCCTGAGAAATGGCATGAAGTGTGGAAACAGGTAATGCAAAGATTGCAGGTGATGAAAGATTCTCTTACTCCATAAACGCACCAATTATGTGATCGAGGGTATAGCCTCCCCCCTTCTGCGGATAGAACGAGATCACATCGAGCCTGAAATCATATCCCTCAAACATGTTCTCGGCGATATACTGACGCGCAGCCATGATGATATTCAGCCTTTTCTTTTTCGTGACCCGCAGCGATGGATGGCCATAGGTCAGCTTGCGAGATGCTTTGACCTCTACGAACACAACAGTCGTTTCAGTCCTGGCGATTATATCAATTTCTTTGTGACCGGCGCGGTAATTTCGCTCAAGAATTTCGTAGCCATTGTGTTCGAGATACTTCGCGGCGAGGTCGTCGATCTCAGCTCCGAACTGGTGACGATCATCAATCAAAGCCTGAGCCTCTCCTGAATGACGCCATCGGGCAGAAGTTTGAAACTCATTCGGTGAATGCTGCAGGGACCATAAGAATGTATCGCCAGGCGATGCTCACGAGTCGGGTATCCTTTGTTTTTGCCAAAATGATATTCCGGGAATATAGCGTCATACTCGACCATCATCCTGTCGCGCTCGACTTTCGCCAGGATCGACGCCGCACCGATACAGACGCTTATCGAATCTCCGCCTTTCAGAGCTGCCTGATCGAGATCAATCTCAGGAATAGGGAAAATGCCATCGACCAGTACAATATCCACTCTGCTTGTCAATTTCTCCACTGCTTTTCTCATTGCAAGGAGGGATGCCTGCAAAATGTTGATCTCGTCGATAGTCGCCGGATCGACAGATTCGACAGCCCAGTCGACAGCGGTACGCTTAATCTTCTCCGCCAGTTTTTCACGCTGATCGGCAGTCAGGACCTTGGAATCCTTGATTCCATTCCGCTTGTATCCGGCAGGAAGGATTACTGCAGCAGCCGTAACAGGGCCAGCCAGCGGACCGCGCCCGACTTCATCGACGCCACATATATATTGTAGTCCTTGTTTCCAAAGTGCGGTTTCATAGAGAGCCATTCAACGGTAACCTATTGCTTGCAAAGGCTTTTTGGCAAGGCTATAACAGATCGGATACCAGATCAACAAAAATCAGTCTTGTAGCTCATGCTCATTCGGGGCATGAGTTTCTGTCGCGCCGCCAGAAATCCTTTTCTGGCGAGTTCAATGCGTGTCGGGAAAGGATTCCCGACACCGAACACGAGAATATCTGATCGTCAAGCGGACAGGCCGCTTGACCCGCCAATTCAACATTATTGAGCTACTCGACTGTGACTGATTTAGCGAGGTTTCGAGGTTGGTCGACATCCTTGCCACGCAACACTGCGATATAATATGCAAGCAACTGTAAAGGAATGATCGACAGCAATGGTGTCAACTGGTACAAGACTTTCGGGATGTAGATAACATGATCCGCAAGTCGGCGAATATCCTCATCGCCTTCGGTGGCTATCGCGATAACACGACCATTGCGCGCCTTGATCTCCTGGATATTCGATATGACCTTATCGTAAACCTGATCTTTCGGAGCAATCACAACAACCGGCATATTTTCATCGATAAGCGCGATGGGACCATGCTTCATTTCAGCGGCAGGATAACCCTCAGCATGAATATATGAGATTTCTTTCAGCTTCAGTGCGCGCTCAAGCGCAACAGGAAAATTGATACCGCGACCGAGGTAGAGGAAATTGTCGTGATCCATATAGAGTTCTGCAATTTTCTTTATCTCCGAAGAACTATCGAGGATCGCCTGCACCTGATCCGGTATTCTCATCATGGCATCGACAACCTGTCGACCCTTTTCGAGCGACATACGGCGCATCCTCGCCAGCAGCAAAGTTATCAGCGACAGCACCATTATCTGCGATGTGAACGCTTTCGTCGATGCTACGCCGATTTCAGGACCCGCATGAATATAGATTCCACCATGTGTTTCTCGAGCGATTGTCGAACCGACAACATTGCAAATACCGAGTCCTGTTGCGCCTTTTCTCTGAGCCTCACGCAGAGCCGCAAGAGTATCGGCGGTCTCACCCGACTGCGAAATCACAAACACGAGCGTGCCGTCATTGATAATCGGAGACCTGTACCGGAACTCCGATGCGTACTCGACCTCGACCGGCACTCCGGCAAGGTCCTCGATCATATACTCACCGATCAGTCCGGCATGCCATGATGTCCCGCAAGCGGTGATGATCACCCGATCAACATTGAGAAGTTCATCAATTTGTAATTGAAGTCCGTTCAGCCTTGCAGTACCCTCTTCATAATTGAGCCGTCCGCGCATCGCGTTCTTCAGCGCAATTGGCTGCTCGAAAATTTCTTTCAGCATGAAATGATCGAATCCGCCTTTTTCGATTTCATCGAGAGACCATTCGATTTCCTGTAGTTCGCGGGTCACTTCAATATTGTCGAGTGTCGAGACCGAGAAACCATTCGCGGTTACTCTCGCAAGTTCGCGGTCATTGAGATATACCACTTGTTTCGTGTGATTGAGAATCGCCGAAACATCGGAGGCAACAAAATTCTCACCTTCGCCTGATCCGATCACTAAAGGCGATCCAAGTCTCGCGGCGACAACCTCACCGGGACTATCCTTACAGATAACCGCGATACCATAAGTGCCGTCCACCTGAATCAGCGCTTTTCTGACAGCCTCAAGCAAATCACCATCGTAGTTATCAGCTATCAGATTCGCGAGGATTTCAGAATCTGTCTCGGTGCGAAACGAATAACCTCTCCCTTCGAGAAACTGTTTAAGTGCACGGTAATTCTCGATTATTCCATTATGAACTACTGCGATTTTTCCAGATTCATCAGTATGCGGATGCGCATTTGTGTCGTTAGGTTCGCCGTGAGTTGCCCAGCGAGTATGAGCAATGCCACATGTAGCTGTAAACTTTCTGTTCGCAATATTCTCTTCGAGGACTTTGATTTTGCCGGCGTTTTTTTGAAATACAACTTCGCCGCCCTCATGGAGTGCGATTCCGGCGGAATCATATCCGCGATATTCGAGTTTCTTAATACCCTCAATGAGAATTGGCGCGGCGGGTTTATTGCCGACATAGCCAACGATACCACACATAAAGTCCTCCGTCTATTAACTGAGAAGATCTTTGATCTTCCGTATTTGCCTGGCAGCTAACGATCTGCTCCGCGCTTCGGAGATAATCCTGAAGATCGGTTCTGTATTGGATCGCCTGATGTGAACCCATGAATCGGGATAATCGATTCTGATTCCATCAGTCTCATCTATATTTACATCGGAAAGCTTAGCCCTCATGTTTTGCAGTTTTATGTCGAAATCATTCGGTAGTTCCCCTTTATCTTTCACTATCACATAGTTGGGATAGGTCTTGATCGCATCCGAGACAGCTAAACGAGTATCCGCGAGGTATTGCAACACCAGCACAATCCCAATCAGGGAGTCACGTCCATAGTGTGATGTCGGCAATATCACCCCGCCGTTGCCTTCGCCACCTGCAATTGCTCGCTTGCGACGCATAATATCGACAACATTCGCCTCGCCGACTTTGGATCTGAAAAACCTGCATCCATACATTTCAGCAACATCCTGACACATTCTCGATGTCGACATATTCACAACCACCGGGCCTGTTCTCTTCGACAGTACAGCCATCATAGCGAGAGCAAGAGTGTGCTCCTCGCCGATCGCTATGCCCATATCGGAAACAATCGCAAGACGATCCGCATCGGGATCGAGAGCAAAGCCGATGTCGGCTTTTTCTGCAAGGACTTTCTTGCGAAGCTGCGTTAAATGTTTGGGAATCGGTTCTGCTCCGCGAGGAAATTTACCATCGGGCGTACCGTTTATCACCACAACTCTGCAGCCAAGTTTACGCAATAATTCGGGAGCAGCGATATACCCTCCACCATTGACACAATCGACGACTACCTTGAACTTGCGTCGTCTGATCTTTCTGATATTCAAAATAGGTTGCGACAAGACTCTCTTGATATGTTTTTCAACAGCGCTTTCATCGGCGGTCAGCCGTCCGACTTTTCTGTAATCGGACAAAGGCAAATCTGACCTATCTTTGATTTTCCTAAACACTTCGTACTGCTCAGGCGAAATGAATTCGCCCTTGCGATTGAACAGCTTGATTC
>JAJRZO010000159.1 GCA_024275215.1 Candidatus Zixiibacteriota bacterium
CATTGGCATCATTATATCGAGACATACGAGATCAGGCTTCTGGTTCTCTACAATCCTGAAACCGGCGTCAGCAGACCTCGCCGAGACCGTATCATACCCATTTTCGTTGAGCGCTATTGACAAATATGTGATAATATCCGGCTCGTCGTCAACAATGAGTACTGATTTGCCCATCTTCAATCAGTCTCCTTCCAGGTTGTGTCACTTAGTTCCGGCAAAACAACCCTGTTAAAATTCGGCCTGCGATAGTGCTTTGCCATTTCAGGTGTAAGATAGTTTGGAGGAGCCGACTCGTGACAAGTCGTACACAAAGTCAGTCTCGCCAGATCCGGTCGGTTTTTTGCCTGCTCACGGTGACACGACACACATAATGTGTGCATGGCATCCGTGTACGAAGGCGCCATATAGTTCTCGATTTTAATCGTCGCACCTGCAGGGATCAGGTCGAGATGGCAATCATTACATTTTTTCGCTGAGGACGCAGTTTTTTCGCTCCCCTTTGCGTGGCATTCGAAGCATTCGAGGTTGCCGCCCCGGGGGCTGCTGTGCCAGTCATGGTCGAAAGCGTCGACTTCCGAATACATATCTCTGTGGCAATTGTAACATCCGCTCTGCTTGTCCAATGGCATATTCATGTGGTGACATTTTACACATGATTCTTTTACTCCCAGAGAATCGACATGAAACTGATGCTTGAATAGTACCCCGTAACCGTCACGGTTGCCATCAACAAACAGCGTATCTCCACCGCGAGCCGGGTTCACCGTCACATCGACAATCCCTTCGGTGCGCACCTTGCTTCCTGGAAGGATTGCAAACGCTACGGCGAATGCAGCGACAAAGAGAAGCGAGTATCTGATTCGCGCGGCGACACGTGGAGTACCGAGGCAGACATCGGACGCCAGCCCGAATTCCGGCACATAAGCAGGGTCGCTTCGTCTGTCGACCGGGCGACTCTCCCAGACTTTCAGTTTTTCGATAGCGAACATAAATACAAGGGCCGCAGCCGAAATCACTCCGGCAGAGACCGCTATTTCCATCCATGAGGGTATATAGATGTCACCGGTAGCGCGGAGCATCGTCAAACCTCCGACATTAATTCGATGAAGTACAATTCCGAACACCAGCGAAATCGAGCCGATCCATTGACCGGACCTGTTTTCCCTTGTAGAGCGAATCGAGAACAATACGCCGGGGATTATCACACTGACAAGCATCTCGAACAGGAACAAGTATGATTCCCATGTTCCGCTGAAAATCAAGCCCGCTTTGCCCGTCACAACTATATCTACCATCCTGACAATGAAATATATTGCGATCACCCAAACGCCCGCACGGCAAAGCTTCGACAGGAGCTTTGTTTCCGGAGGACGCTTATAAAGCCAGCTTGTTATCAGGCTTTCGAGTACAATCATCCCGATCCCGAGTGCAATTGCCGAGAGGAAAAAGATGACCGGCAGGATATGAGAATACCAGAGAGGATAAAGCTTGAATGGCATGATCAAAAAGAGTGAACCGAGCGATGACTGGTGCAGTGTCGAGAGCATTATGCCGAGCAGTACGAGCGGCAACCTGATTCTCATCAGGAAAGCCCTGATCTTTGCATAATGGCTGAATTCCTCCAGTGGAACCGGACTGAATTCGAGAAGAAGAACGGTCGAATAGAGCATTACACACCAGCCGACCTCGAACAATGGGGAATGCGGATTCCAAAACACAATCATGTGCCAGATATTCCAGGGGAGTCCGAGATCAACCAGCAGTGAAATTATGACGGCAATATATCCGAGAAATGCGGTCAGTACGGCGGGTTTTACAATCGGATGAAATTCTTCACGTTTCAATATGTAGACAATCGCTGTAATGACGAAACCACCCGCCGCAAGAGCGACGCCGCCCATAACATCAAAACCGATCCAGAGTCCCCACGGCGTTTGGTCGGTGAGATTAGTCGTCGCTCCAAGTCCGAAGATGAATCTCGTAACCGCGACTGCCGCAGCGAGTCCCGTTATCGCCCACAGTACCGATTTTACTCTGTCTACTCTTTCCATGACTCATCCTCGCCGGCTTTGTTGTCCTTCTCAAGCGCTATTCTGCGTTTGACGATCCAGTGCAATCCAAGCATGACACCGCCCATCCCAAGGAATGCAAACGGTACCGAGTGCATTGCAAGCGATGTTGTATTTGGGAGTGGTTCGGTTCCAAGATCGCTCTGGTATGTCATGAATCCGAGATCGACATCAGATATGTAGAGAACCGATGTGCCTCCGACATCATGCTCACCCCAAACTTTATCGATGTATTTTCCGGGATTTTCTTTGATTCGCTTATGAGCCTCAGCGAGCAATTCATCCCGCTTACCGAAAATCGTCGCTTTTTCAGGACAAATTTCAGTGCAGCCGGGCTGCTTACCCTCTTTGATTCTGTCGTAGCAAAGAATACACTTCCTGACATACGGCACCCGCTGATCCCAGTCATATCTCGGTATACCATACGGGCATGCCATCATGCAATAGCGACAACCGAGGCATTTCCCCGAATCGTAGATTACAGGACCTATTTCAGTTTTTTGAAGCGCCCCTACAGGACAGACTGACGCGCATGCAGGTTCGAGACAGTGGCGACACTGGTCACGAACAAAGCGATCTTTATTGGTTTGAAGTATTGATGTCCAGTTATTCGCCGAGAGGCCATCGTTTTTCTGCCATATCCTCGGCTTGTCGGTTTTGAGATTGTTGACTTTCTTGCACGCCGCCACGCATTCGAGACAGCCGATGCACTTTGTGACATCTGTCAGAATGGCGTAGCTCATACCGGCGCTCCTTTCTTCTTCAATGCTGTGGCAACTTCATCATCAGTATTTGGCGGGAATTTCCACGCCAGCGTGATGATGAACTGCGATAACGGCTGGATCACACAATGCGCAAGTTTTGTAAATGGCAACAGCA
>JAJRZO010000160.1 GCA_024275215.1 Candidatus Zixiibacteriota bacterium
CTGTTTATTGCGCCGCCTCTGATACCAGAGAACGCCCAGTCCAAGAACTCCCAGCGGTCCTGTTACTGAAGTCACCGACAACATATGCTTGTCGAAAACACCTGATGGAGTCGGCAGGAGTCCAAAACGAAACTCTTCTCGTACAACCGTTTGTGTCGCAGCGCCGCCTTCATAGAATCCGGCCGCAGCGAGAGGATCATTCGGGTCAGGTTCGGATTCAATCTGCTCTACAACTTCATACTTGGTGTACCAGTCGCCACCTGTTACCTGCCAGATCACGATTGCCGCTATTATCACAGCGGCAATCGTGAAAAGAACTGACCTGCTGAAACTGCTCATATTGCCCGCTCTCATTTTTTGTTCCCACTCTCGGAATTTCCAGCCATCGAAGCACCTGCCGATGATCCCACCACACTCAACGAGACTTCAACTTTCTTACCGACTTTGTTTCCAATTATCTTCATCCCCTTCGGACCTGTGACGCCATAATCGGCAAGAGTAATATCAAAGGTAGTACGGGCAGCCAGTAAATTCCCGGGCTGACGCTGCTTTGTCATCTCATTTTCCTTCAGAAAAGTTATCCGCGCAGGGACACTGAGACGCCTGGTCACGCCGTTCAGACTGAAATCGCCGACAGCAATGACATCAAATGTGCTGGCGTCAGCGGTAGTCTTGACCGGTTTGATGTTTTTAACTTCGACGATCTTAAAGACGATATCAGGATTTGCTTCAGCATTGAGCCAGTTTGCGCTAGCGAGATGCTCGTCACGAAGTGGAATACCAGTGCCAAGACTTCTGACCGGAACACTCAGTTCGCCATAGCCACCCTTATTCGGGTTGGCGGGATCGAATACGAGCTGTCCGGTCACCTGACTGGAGGTGCCGACGATGTCTTCAAGAGGAGCTGTGCTCTTGAATGTTACGGAATTTCGGTTCATTGGATCGTCAACCCGGAACACCATTCCATTTTGACTTTCTGTGTCATTCTGTGCGGGTGCAACCGCCGCCAGTGTCAGCACTAACATCAGTCCGAATGACATGCTTTTGAACGCTTTCATTTTGTTCTCCTTAATTGGTAATTCAATTAGCTTCTTGTTCTTCATTTCGTCTGAGATTATATCAGCCAGTAAGCAAGACCGACAGCTACAATCACGACCATCATTCCCGCCATGATTTTCTCATGGATGCACATCCCTTTGTGGGTTGAGCAGCTTGTTCCGAGTTTACACATCTTAGACATTTCGTACTCCAGACTTTGAGTGTTTTCGTTCCGACAGCTCCAACTCTGTCGCTGTCTTTTTTCATTCACTGGTTAGTCGGGGATGGATTGAAAACGTTACAATAAAAGTTGGGTTTTGTGGCGGTGAACACTGTAGCCTGTTTCACATCAATGTGTTAGCGAAAAAATAATAATGCTACGGCCGTTCGTCATTCTGTTGAAGAGATTCTGCGATACGTTTTTGGGCATCAGAACTGAGTTTCACCTGTTCAATTTCCGAATGAGCTTTGCTACGGGCAATAATGCGCATCAACTCCAACTGCTCGGCATTGCGACGGCACCAGACACACATCATGAGATGCAACCGCAGCCCCAGACGTTTTCTCCAGGGCAGGGATTCATCCATTGCTTGAGATGTCAGGTGAGAGACTTCTCTACAGGAAGGAAGGATTCTATTCATTAACCGCATGATAATCTTCATAGTAGCTCCACGCAGATCAAGTATCCGTTCAAACCTCCATCCAGTTGATTTCGAGGCATCGCCTGAGTAATTTGCGAGCGCGATGCAGCATGACTCTAAGATTAGTCGGAGTAACAGACAAAATGTTACAGACTTTTTGATATTCTATTTCTTCAATGTCTCGCAATCTGTAAACCCTGGCCAATCTGGCATCCAGTTCTTCGAGACATTTCTGCAGGTGTTCCCAGAATTGCTGCTTTTCAACCGGATCATTCGGATCAACCGACCATGCCACAGGTCGTCGCTCGGGTTGCCATGATCCCGCATCGGGTCCTGTCGAGATATAATCAGTTTCATCAGAATCAGAAAACTGTTCAGGGTCAATCATCCGTGTCTCGCGCCCTGCTTTTCTGTAATGGTCAATAACTTTGTTTTTCAGGATTCCGATTAACCAGGTTCTCTCTGATGATGCCCCGGAAAATGATGCGCGCCCCTTGAGTGCAGCGAAAAGTGTCTCCTGCACCATATCCTCGGCAGCTTGACGATCATTGATATATTTCAGTGCATACCCGTAAAGAGCATCGCCGTGCTTATCAACCCAGTCTTTGGAGTCAGATAGCGATGAAGGTTTGGAGCTATCTTCCGGAACGATTCCATCTGTCATACGGGGAACCTCGTGAATACGGGCAACTCTGTCACCCAATCTACTCACCCAAAGATAGAATCCCACTGACAGACTTCAATCAAAAAAACTGACGCCTTACCGAGAATATTGATCTATTGCTTTAATAACATTTTGATCGCTCGCTGGTTATCAGTCGAATTATATGGCTGTTCGATTTTGTAGTCGAACATTCCTCCAGACAATTCATTCAGTTTGTCTACAATACTTTGCCTGAAAAGAAGCGGCGGATCGGTCTTCAAAAACTCAAGCGCCATACGAGCACCTTCCTGTGAATCAATCTCGAACATACGCTCTACAATGGCTGTGCGAATTTCCATATCTTCTGAATTATCAAAAATATCCACCAGTTTTTCAGCATCGCTAATCATAGCGATTTGAGACTGATCGAGCGACTCCTCTTCCTGAGCTTCCGCTTCGTGTTGACTTACAGAAACCGGTAAACTGTCAGAAACCTCCGGAGAATTTGCAGCCAGAGAATCCGAAGTCCCGGACATCGACAGGAACCAGATAAACAGAATTGCAGCAAATGCAAGTGAACCTATAGCAGTTATGGTCTTTGGAATCTGCAGCATCCTCAATATGGCGGTAAACACTAACGCAATACCCAGAAACAGAGCAATTGCAGGC
>JAJRZO010000161.1 GCA_024275215.1 Candidatus Zixiibacteriota bacterium
ATGAAAGCGAATATTCTGGCAATCTGTTTCATAGGACTTGTAATCATCAATGTCGTGCTGTTGGTACAGAATTACCAACTCAAACAGATTCAGATTTCGGAGACACAAGCTCAAGCCATAGATTCATCTTTCGTTTTCACTGCTGACGGCGTCGATCTCGATATCAGAGGTATTTACACTTGTCCTGGACTCGGCGCCTTGTACGCACCTCTTAATGAAAAAGACCAGCCAATAGTTGCGCCACTCACCTTGTCAATCTTCTTTTCTTCGAAATCTTCCTGTCCTTATCGCACGAATGAAGTTCAGGTCTATAAGAGGCTACTACCCGTGCTTCAAGCGCGAGATCAAAATATGGTGGCTATCGTCAATAGATCTGATTCTGCAATTATTTCCGATTCACTCATTTCGTGGGGATTAGATATCCCGCTCATAGTTCGAGGAATGAATCCGAAGTCCGCTGATTTGACATTTGCACAGTTGGGGTTTTCTGCCATGAATATGCCATTCAAAGTCATATATGATTCGACTATGACAGCGATTTATATGCGTGGGGCAGACCCCACACCTGAAAGCCAGCATGATTTTGAAGTGGCAGTGCTTCGACTTAGTGAATTAATAGCTGAAGGGAAGTTGTAAAATGTCAAGATGTTTCGAGCGGCAGATTTCCCTTTGCTCAGGATCGTCTCAATTCCCCACGTAAGAGAGAAGGAGGAATTATTGAAAAGAGAAAGTTCTTTACAGCAGTTACCCCAATAACTATCT
This sequence comes from Candidatus Zixiibacteriota bacterium, assembly GCA_024275215.1. Classification (GTDB taxonomy): domain Bacteria; phylum Zixibacteria; class MSB-5A5; order JAABVY01; family JAHJOQ01; genus JAJRZO01. The sequence goes on from JAJRZO010000161.1 coordinate 763, forward strand.
TGATTCACAAGAAGGATATGTCGATTTTATTGGTATGGAGAATGTTGAAGAAGACTCGATACCACGTCAAGTCTGGGTGCAGTCATTCATGCCTTATTCATGGGACTACATCAGTTGGCCTGTTCGTTCTCCGACAAATCCACCAGATCCAAATGATCCAGATTCATGGGATTGGAATTCATGGTTTAGATGTACAACAATTGGGACGGGAACGGGTTGTTCAGCAGCCTCAATCGGATGCATTATCTCATCTGTTGCTTATCCTTTATGTCTGGGTGTAGGCTGTGCAGCGTCAGCTGTAGGGTCGGCTGTTGGATGTGCGATCGCGGAGATATGGTCTATGGCTGATGAGGGTCACCCAGATTCAACGTACACATCGCAAGGAGAAAGTGTTTTGAAATGAAATCCGAATCAAGAATCAGAGAATGGGGTCGCAGACACCCAATCGTTGTGATTTTTGCTGCTTTCTTTGTTGGAGGGCTTGTATTCGGGCTCATGTCCAACATGTTATGCAGTTAGCTTGAGTTATTATGGAAGGCAGGTGTCCTGCTGAATACCTGCCTCCTAATCTTAAGCGTTACCCAAAAATCCTGGTTAGTAGATTATTGAGCGTCTGAAGTTTTTTCGATTGAAGAGAAACAGGTATATCCGGAAATCGCTGAACTGATAATAATGCGTAACAGCGAGTGATAGATATGTTAGGATTTGTCATTGTCTAATCTTTGACTGAGTCTCCATGGGATTCTACTCAGCAGAGTGGAATCCATTGCAGTTGAAAGGTGTTTTTTGTATCCGGCATTATTATTTGCATGTTTGCTCTTGGACATTGCAGGGATCGTGTGTATTGTTGTTGCCCTCAGTTATAGAACTGAGAAGCATCCGGGTATTATGAGCTTCAGCCCTCGAAACTGGATTCCGGTGTGGAAAATGCAGTCATGGTACACTCCAAAGGGCTATTGGCTCAATCTGATCGGTATCAGCATGGTTGTACTGTCCGCCACTGTATATTTGATATACCATTATATTTAATCCTTCATTATTGAAACACACAGGTCCCCCCGACACCTGTCGATTGACTTCGCAGGAGTGAGGCATTTCTGCGCTACTTGCTATAATCACGCAAATTCAAAAAGAATCAGTTACAACTCAACTTTTTTGTTGATTCTGTTATTAAACATTCTTAAACTGGCCCAAATACTACGGATGGGTCGAGTCGATTCGGCGGCTACGACACGATTGTTCTTACTTGGTTGACACCGAACGTAGAAATTACATCGCAATTGTAGGAGTTGAAATCATTTGTGAAGAATATGATCAGCATGAGTTAAGTTATTAGGGGAGAAGGAGGTTTCCGACAGTTTTGTGAGACACCCCCATAGATTGTTCAGAAAGATGGCTTCTTTTTGAAACAGGGCGAGAGGGCTGTGAAACGTACTACGTACTTTTCTCGCCAAATGGGCAAAGGAAAATTGCGAGCTATCGCATTCATTAACAGGAAGTTAGACTTGTTCATCAAGCACCAGGAACAAGACCCTGTCACAGTTGAGAGAGTGATTCTGTCACTCGGCAAGCCCGTTGCGATGTTTTGTGGTGAATACGGGACTCAAAACGCTTAACATCGCAGGGGTCAACGTCATGGGGACTTGGAAACATTTCCGACCAGTTTTGGTCGCATTCATAATCGTTATTATTCTGTGCGCATTTTCTTCCGCAGCAAACGCACAGTTTTATTCTACCGGTCAGGCAGGAACATCTTCAGCGGCATTCCTGCGCACCGGAGTAGGTGCGCGTGCAATGTCGATGGGAGGAGCTTTTGTAGCCGTTGCTGACGATGCAACTGCCGGCTACTGGAATTCCGCAGGGTTGGCTCAATTTGATGGGCCGGAAGTCAGCTTTACACACAGTAAATTATATCAGGACATCAGCTTAGAGTATTTCTCCGCGGGATTTCCGCTGACTGAGTCTGTTGTTCTCGGAATTGGCGCAACTTATCTTAATTATGGTTCATTTGAGGGATACGATCTCGATAATCAGCCATCCGGATCATATTCGGCTAACGCGATGGTGATTTCATCCTCGGTAGGTATTGGTCTGACCGAGCGCTTCAGCATCGGACTTACAGGTAAGTTCCTAAGTGAGAAACTTGATCAATCTACAGCCAATAGTTATGCCTTTGATGTGGGTGCTTTGTACAGGACTGGCAGGATTTCCTTTGGTTCGCAGGTGAGCAATATCGGGACAGGACTAAAGTACAAAAATGATAAATTCCCGTTGCCGACATCAATCAGCGCAGGAATAGCCATGACTCTGCTCGACAACAAACTCCGGATTGCGACAGATATTTCCAAGCCGAATGATAACGCAGCTTCGATCCATCAGGGACTCGAATACTGCTATGAAAACACGATTTTCATGCGAACAGGCTATAACCACAGATTTACGGATTTCGAATCCGGTCAGTCAACAGGCATGACTTTCGGTGCCGGAATCCGTCATGCTTCAAGTGAGATTGATTACTCTTACATGCCCGATGACAGATTCGGCGACATGCACCGAATAAGTTTCAGACTTCGTTTCGGTGGAGCAGAGTAGAGACCTGCCTGAGCATCTTTCTTAACTGTCTTATCTCAGTATTATCCAAAGAGTTACGATTCCTTCGATAATAAATTCACGCAGTAGGATGCAGGCTGTTGTGCAACAGGGTGCATAGTTATTGTTTTTCTGTGCAGTATAATGCCATTTGATCTTGTATTCCACCTTGGTTTTAGAGAACACAAGCATCTTCCATGACTGAGCAATAGTGAGACACTATTTCGCCTAAACTAATCTATTGCATGATAATAGCTTATTATAGTGGACCGTATCAATCCGCTATCTGCCGTTTCTCTCCTTAAAAAATCGACAGTTGCGATAAGTGGGCAACTCATTTGCTTAATCCTAAGGCAAGTTAGCAATTGTACATCTCAACGTACACGCAAGGGAGAGCACCAGACCACATGTTAACTCATCACAGCTCAAATCACTCCAGAAAGGACGTGATGAGTAAGAACAGCTTCCTGACTTATCGCCAGGGGCTGAGTCTGACTATTCCGGGATCATCTCAGGCAGCGGTAAGATCGCCCTGGGCGTATCGTACTGACGGCTTCAGAAGATTCCGCAAGAGTATTCTCAGACTCGGTGCATCCCTCAATTATACTGTGAGAGACCTGATTCTTTCAAATATGATTATTCTGGCTTTTTTCGCATATTCAGCCGCTATACCAAGAATTAAATCCGTAGCGTCAACAGAGTGGCTTGGTTCCGCTGCAAAAAGAACTGTTGACATTATAAGTTCGTTCCTGGGCCTGATCCTGCTGATGCCGTTGTTTATGCTGGTTGCAATTGCCATCAAACTTGATTCAGAGGGACCTGTGTTTTTTGCGCAATTGCGAGTCGGCAGGAACAGGCGGAGGGGCGACCGCAGCTCTGTACAAATTCTTCCCCGAGGGCGAGACAGACGCAGAGAGGATACTTACGGGCAGCCGTTCTATGTCCTGAAATTCCGCAGCATGGTTCACAATGCCGAGAAAAGAAGTGGTCCGATATGGGCATCAAAAAACGATCCCCGTGTCACGAGAGTCGGTGCATTTCTTCGCAGGACACGCATAGATGAGTTACCGCAGCTAATAAATGTCCTGATTGGAAATATGAGCCTTGTCGGTCCACGACAGGAACGACCTGTATTCGTCGAATCCCTTTCCAACGATATCGAGGAATACCGCAGCAGGCTTAATGTCAAGCCCGGTATTACGGGACTGGCACAGGTTATCGGCGGATATGACACTTCTGTTTCGAGTGTCAGAACCAAGGTGAAACATGATCTGCAGTATATCCGTAACTGGAGCCTCGCTCAGGATTTGAAGATTTTGCTCAGAACTGTACTTGTGGTGATTACAGGAAAGGGCGCTTTTTAGATTTTTCCTGGTGCTGACGGAAGCCGGATTGTTTATTCGATCCGGCTTTCGTTTTTTTGATCTAAAATGATGCGAGCAGTATTTTTGTTGCATTGAGCATTAACCAACTCTTATATTTCGCCGAAAATCATTGTAGTAATGGTATGAACAAGGAAGTTCTGGAGTGTCAGAATGACGCATATTTCTCTTAGGGTAATTATCCTGATTATGGTGTTCTCCGTAACAACTCTTGCTGAGGATGGCAATCTTACAGTTGAATCAAGGCCATCAGGCACAACAGTAGTGCTTCAGGGAGAGTATGAACTTGCGGGGGTAACGCCTGTTACCTTCAATCAGAATCTGTTTGGCAGGTACAAACTTACTGCGAGACGCGGCGGTTATGAGGACTATTCAACAACTGTAGTACTCACAGGCAGCGAGCCAAGGATCGTTGCATTCGATATGGTTCCCAAAACCCGTTTCAAAGCAGGGATACGATCAGTCGTGCTGCCGGGATGGGGGCAGATTTATTCCGGACAGAAAACTCGAGGGGTTTTCTATACTGCCGGGACAGTATTGTCGTTGATAGTATACGCAGCCGCCAACAATGACTTCCGGGACAAGCGAGACACCTATAACGATCTGCGCGATGACTATAACAATGCGCGTAGTCTTGCCGAATTACGTGACCTGAAACCGAGACTCGATGCCGCTCAACAGGAGGCATACGATGCCGAATCGGTCAAGAATTTCACCGTTGGCGCGGTTGCATTTGTCTGGGCATTCAATGTTATCGATGCCGTGCTGTTTTTTCCTGATAGAGGTTACTCGATAGGAGGACCGGCATCGATTTCTATGGACACGGGCGATCAGTTCGATCGTGTACAGGTTAAACTGGCAGTCAGGTTTTAGGTGGTGAATATGAGAAAAGCATTTTTGTTTATAGTTGTTTTGCTGATAGCAATATCAGGCTGCACGAACGAGATTGACAAAGTTACCGACAACGAGAATTTGCCTGTAGCGCCGTCCCCTGCAACCGGCTTGTCGGTGCAGATTGGGGATAATCTGCTTACGCTTAACTGGCAACCTGTTACCGATGCAGCCATGTACATGATCTATCGTTCAGACTCCAACGATGTGGATTTTGAGCTTCTCGATTCCTCTGTGACTCTGAGCTACTCCGATGTGAGTGTGCAGAATGGTGTGAGATATTACTATCAGGTTTCTTCGGTTGGCGTTGATGGAATCGAGGGTGACCGTTCTCGCACTGCTTCCGGAGTACCGGGGCTTTTTTCGATTCAGATTGCAGGAGGTAATGAGTTCACGAACAAGCGGGAAGTATCGATAATCTCGGTGTTTCCGAATGGAACATCGCATATCATGCTGTCCAATACAGCAG
>JAJRZO010000162.1 GCA_024275215.1 Candidatus Zixiibacteriota bacterium
GAGGTCGAGATCGGAATCGTCCGAAGAGGCAGCGATATGAAGCTCTCTGCGACACTCGACAAAACCGCGGATAGTTGGTCATTCAGTGGTAGTGGGATTCCCCCACACATGTTCAACATGCCGAACTTTCCGGGATTCGATGAAGATTTCAGGATATTCCGACCTGATGATGATCAGCTCAACGATAAAATGGAAACTCTGCGCCAGCAGTTGGATGACCTGCAGAAAGAAATGAAAGAACTCAAAGAGAAACTCAAATAGAAAGCATTTCCTCCTCTGATACATGTAGTAAGACCCCTCGGTATCTATGCCGGGGGGTTGTTTTTTACGATTGTCTGACCTGGATTGCGAGACGGAGGAGGAAATATAATATACGTTATTTGTAATATCACTCCGTTTTGATTCGTTGTTCAGGAATTTGTCGAAACCACGCCTTGCGTATTGCGCAAGACTCAGGGGTTTCGACCTGCAAGATCGCAACAAAAAGCCCCGCCTGTTGTCAAGCGGGGCTTAATCTATACATCAACTCGACAGATGTTTACGGGCACGCATCGCATGGAGCGGGACCGCTGGCAAAGATGTACTGAATCAGATAGACAACATCATCAATATCAACTTCACCTGTGCAATCGACATCAGCCTTAATCAACGGATCCGGAGCCGGACCACCACTGAATATGTACTGAATAAGATACACAGCATCATCAATATCGATTTCATTACTACCGTCGGCATCACCGCAAGTATATGGTTCTCCCGTTGTCAGTGTAAGTCTCGCAGGAATCGACCACGGATTCTTGCCTCCATCGGGATCATTCGAGCCGATATAGATCGTCAGGGAATACTCGCCCTCTTCCATTCCCTCGGTAAATGCTGAGGCAGTCAGTATCTCGGAGCCATTCGGCGCAATCGTTCCCTCAGTGGGTGTGATTGTCAGCCACTGGGCAGGTGCCATATATTCTATTGCAAGGCTGTCATGCAGGTATGACGCATTGTAGACAGTAGTCAACCCATCAGTCCCATCAACGTTTTCAATACCGACTGAGGCTCCGAGGATGTCAAACCCTGCGGCGATTGTATTGTACTGAATCCTGATCTTGCCATTAGCTGACAGAATCACTTCAGCGTTGATCACATCACCCGCGGCAGCGCCGAATTCGGGATAATCCACAAACTGAATCACGAGCCTGCTTCCGTCGGATTCGTACAACACTTTCACAGTCGTGATGTCGGGATCTGTCGGGTCCAGATCGTCCCAGCACCATGCGATGATATTGTTCGGCGTTCCCGTAGCTGGCATTATCATGTTCGTGCGGGCATTGTAGGAATCGACAGGACCGAATCCGATAAATCCGTTCGATGAGATGTAGAACTCCGTGTAAGTAACACCGTAATAGCTGAAACTGAATCCTATCGGCAATGGCCCGACAAAGTCGTCATCCGAACCCGCATCAAGCAAGTCAGATACGAGGGTACCTGTTGACTGGATGTCGGTCCACTCAAAAACCGGACCGCCCGGCTCATCGGAATCAATCCAGAGATAGCCAAAATTATCAGGGCCACCGACATTGAACCGCACATCATGTCCATGGATTGTTTCATCAGAACCCTTGATATCTTCGTAGTTATCGAAATAACCTTCAGGAAAAACCGGATAAGCCGGTTCAACTTCACCGGTAGCAAGAGCATCACCAAAGGCAGTACCTCTTGCAAACACAGGCTCTGTCCAGACTGAATAGTTAAGAGTTCCCGGTCCGCCATTCGAGATTGTTATCGGTAACGATGTTGAATCCCCAACCTGAAGGACAAATGACATCGGTGGATTAGATACCGAAATCGACGGAGCGAAGTCGACCATCAGATTATCAAGATACCAATCGTCGTAACCTGCGCCGGAGCCGCTGCTCGTGATCCTGACCTGGAACGAGTTGTGCATTGCCTCTCCCGACAATGGGACTTCGACCGACTCGAAATTGCTCATATCGGGATCAGAACCGAGCTGTCGGCTGAATTCTATCCATGTTCCACTTGCCGTTTTATACTCAAACACAAGATCATCATTGTTCTCTGGAGGATCACCGGGGCCAGTCTGTTCGAAATAGTATGAGAAGATTGCGCCATCCTGTCCGGAGAGGTCGATAAGCTGAGATATGAGAGTATCAGCACCACCATCAAGATGCAGAGCATACGGTGCGGATGGCGGATTTACCGCATCCGTCACAATGCCAGCGCCGACATTGATCATCCAGCGAGACATATCAATCTCACTGGCAGGGAACGGTTCTTCCCACGGTATACTTGCGGGAGCGCCCGCTGAAATCGTGGAAATGAATGCTCCGCCTGTGATTGACGGATCGCTTGTGGAGATTGCCTTGATGAAACATGTGTCAATTGTATTGAGTGGTGCATTCAGGGGGATCGCTATCTTGACGATAAACTTAGCTGAATCACCAGTCGCTATCGAACCTGTCGAAGTGACTTCTGTCGTTCCGGTCTCATCCCAGAATGATGCCGCCCATGTTCCCATCGAATCAAAGAGAGTGTAATCATCAGCATACAAACCTTCGTTGTATACAACAATACCGAACATCGCAGAATCACCGGCAGGACCATACTGCTGCTGGAATCCCGGATTGATTCTCACTTTATATTCCGGAGGATGGCCAATGTAGATGTCATCGACAAACCAGTCATCATAATTTCCAAGAGTACCGGTACTTGAAAACCTGATTCTGAATCCCGCATGATAAGCACCTGCAGGAAGCGTGATGACAGATTCCACGAATTCTGTCATATCAGGACCATCGCCGGGTTGAGAACCCAGATTGTGCCATACTCCGAATTCATCGAGATAGTCTACAACCAAGTCATCTCCAGCCTCAGGAGTATCGCCGCCGCCCGTACGCTGATAATAATAACTGACAATCACGCTGGACTCGAGCTTGAGGTTAATCATCTCGGAAACAAGCTCATCGCTGCCATCGGGATTCCCATCGAAATTCAGGCTGTATGGCGGTGATGGTTCATTGATTCCAACTGTGCTGATCTCAACACCATCACCCGACTCCCATTTCTGCATGTCAAGGCTGGTAGTCAGGAATGTCTCGGTGAACGGTATTGACCATGGCTGACCGGCGGAGACGCTTCTTATATCAACAGTTGCACTCACTGAATTGTCCCCAACAGATGTAGCCACTACCTGAATGTCATCGACATCACCCTCCCAGCTCGACGGGATAATCACTCTGATCTTGAAACCAAATGTCTCATCACCGTTAAGTGTCGAGGAGGATGTGATCTCGTTGAGGCCGGCAGCATCCCAGATTGTCGTAGCCCAATCGACACCGAGCAGAGTAAAATCATAGCTGTCAGGCAAAACGCCGTCGTTGGTGACAGTAAGATCATACCAAAGCGTATCATCAACCGGAGCCATCTTCTCGCTGTATGCCGGATCGAGCAGGACTCCGTAGTCGATCACCTTGAAACTGAAGGTCTCGGTTGTATCAGATTTTCCTGTCACATTCGCGGCATAGAAATAATAACTGACATCCGTGCCAGCAGCCTGTGCCGGAATCATGGCATAGTAATCACCTGCCGGTGTGGTTGGCTGCAAGACTTCCGTATACTCCACCGAATTGACTTCGTAGTAGAGCAGAAGCGAGTCTGCGATCAGGTCGTCTTCCGAATAGATCGTGCAACGCGCCTCGTATGGATTCAGCGTATCTTTCGTATCACCGAGCGGCGAGGAAACTATGATCGCGAGATCAGATGTCACCAGAACATCATCCACGACTGTCTGTTTGTTATACGCAGTGACAGTCAGAGTAATCGTCTCCCCAACCGGAAGAGTCTGGTTTATTGGAATGTCCACATGACCACTGCCGTCGGTGTATGCGGAACCGTAGAGAGTTCCGTTATAATAAAGCGCGCAAAGGGCGCCATCCACACCAACAACATCAACCGAATACTGATTCATCATGAAAAGAACAGTGCCGTCATGGTTGACAGTCATCGGGGCGGGAGTGTCGGTACGTACCTGCACAGATGGATCACCGAAAATATGCCATGTGTTAAACATGTTGTATCCGTCAGAACCCGGATTCAGATCCATCATCTTGCATGACCCGTTGTAGCACAGGCCGCCATAGGTCGATTTCTGTTCCTGAATAAGAAGATGTGTGACTTCGTCCTGCGCGTCCATCGGTGGATTCCATGACTGGTTGATCGATGACATATATGCACCGATGGCGCCTGTCGGCGAAGAACCGTTTGTGGCACGTAACCAGGCCTCACCAAAACAAGTGTAACCATCAAACTGACCATTCACACAAGCAACGCTGACAATAAACGGCAGCATATTGTCGTTGGCCAGCGAGTTGATGTTAGAATTACTGAAACCGGATGTCGTCCATGCCGTGATGCTGCCATGACCGGTGTAGTTAATGAAACTGCGCCCATTGTTCAACGCGGTTGTCACCGATGACGCTGATGCGCCCGGATCATATATCTCATCAACGTATGTGTAAGTATAAGTCAGCAACGAGTCGCGGATATAGCCCATGTGTACATAATCATACTCACCACCATTGTGTCCCGGTCCCTGGTCAGATGCGACACCAGTGCCCTTATGGAACCAGTCACCGGCTACCGGAGTCTTTTCATACGTTATGGTTCTTGCAACCTGAGTCTGCACCTGCGCTGAGTTCTCAGCCGAGAATCGTCCCACGAATATGTCGGGATAATCATCGCCGCCTGCAACTTTGGAATATGTCGGATCGGATGATCCGCCGGAAGCTGTCGGCGTTGCTATCTGACTGGCGTCACCGACGAGCAGGACAAATGCAAGCTGGGTTGTGTCATAGAAATCCTGAATGAACCCTGTGATATTTGTTGCGGTATTGCCGATTGTCGAGACATTGACCATCGTGGTCTTGATACCCTTCTGCATTTTCCAGTCAACATACGGCTGCATATCGGCTGCAAAAGCGTCATAGGTAATCACGAGAATGTCGCCAATCTCGTCAACAGGTGCATAACGCTTATCTGCGTTACTGTAGTTGATATAGCGATTTCTGTAAATCTGATCGAAGTCGCTGACCAGTCTAAGGTTCGATGACTTGCGATCCAGAACATTGACCTCGCCCGGACCTACAGCAACCACTTCAACGGTCACAGATTTGTACACGCGAAGTGTGCGCGTCGAAGGATTGTAGGCGAATGGAGTCAGATCGATTACTGTTCCGCGATAGTCCCTCTGGATATGCGGCTCACGGATCGACGCCAGTCCCGACGGATACCAATCGGCTGACCGGTAAACATCTCCGAACTCATAAGGCACATCATCAGGATTGACCGTACGGAGCAGATTGCCCTTCGATGGAATGATTGGGGTGTTCTCGAAATCGATATATTCCGAGGACAACACATTGATTTGCATTTTCGCATTGTCCGGAATTATAATCGCGCGAGAAACTCTGGGCAATTCCGGCTCGGCGGCATTCAGGAAATGGCTTTCACCGCCACAGCTAATCTCGAAATATGTCTCTCCGTTAACATCAATAGCATTTTTCTCAAATGAGCCTATCTCGAATCTGACGACCGTCCGTTGATCATTCGATTCAAGAACATTGACTCCGACATCCTTGACGGATGAGTTGAGTTCGACTTTTTCTGCGGTTGCGGTGGTTACCACGAGAAAAAGCAGGACTAAAACAAGTAACGCTCTCCCACGCATGTTGTTCTTCTCCTTGCAGTTTATATTGTATCGGCTTTAATCCAAAAAACAATATGAGACCAAATTGGTAGATATTATCATCCGCTTACACCAATATAATAATATAAGTAGAAGTAATGTTTTGGCAAGACAAAAACCGTGCATAGCACAGTGAAGGTAATGTCCAGACAAACATGTTAATTGGTGTACCCACATTTGTTTGTTCAAGAAGGGTTGCTATTCCTTTGGGTGGGTTTCTCATTCTCGCGCCCTGCGAGAGCCGGTAGCCCACCCTTTTGGGCAGGAGTTGTCTGCTGTTTTCGCGGGTAAACCTGCAACCGACGCTGAAACGCAGTACCATCTATGTCGTCCCCGTGGAGACGGGGACCCATTGAAATACGATACTGCCAGAATAGATTCCCACCTTCGTGGGAATGACAC
>JAJRZO010000163.1 GCA_024275215.1 Candidatus Zixiibacteriota bacterium
GCTTGTTGAAAAACCCACCTCAAGTGCTCGCAGGGGCTGTGCCCCTGCGGATTCTCTGTTGTAACTATCTGCAATGCAATATACTAAATACACGGCAGCACAGCTACCGTGTGCACTTTACGAGGCAACTTAACTTTTTCAACACGCCTCTTCGCGGGAATGACGTTACTTACTTCCGCAGACATAATTACCTACTTTAATATCTTTTGAGACAGCCTGTGGACATCTGCCGCGCACAAAATATATTAGCCATAGCCCATCCGGAGTGTAACGATGGGTGGGATTATATTTCTGACGACAATTCTTCATCACGGATTCAATCTCACCATCACTCGCCTGACATATTCATCAAGCGGAATCTCGTCGGTTTCGCCGGTGAAGATGTATATCCTGACACACTTGGTCACACCACCTAACACTGTCCTGCCATATATATAGCGCTGCCCTTCTTTGACTGTCACTGGGAATTCGACATTACCAAACCTGTCGATATGAATCTCCGGGACTTCTTCTTCATACTCGCCCTCGGCAGCATAGTACAGTTTTGAACCGGGAGATATTTTGAATTTGACAGTCATGGTTAACCCGCCTTCAAGACGAACAGTCCGATATTCCATTCTGAGAACCGGATCATATTCCTCAAATACAATCTGACGGTTTGCATCGCTTACTGTCGCACCATCGCGTACCTTGCGCAACTGCGGCAACGCCCTGATGTCATTGTGCATTCGATGGATGTCATTCAGCGATTCGACCGTGAACTCGCAGTATATCGAGTCATCGCCGACATCCACAAATACGTTGAAATCCTCCATCCGATACCGCTCGATCAACCGTTCGAGCCTGTCAGCGTCTTCCTTCTCAGTATTCCTGAAAATGTACTCGCATCTGATCGCCGAAATCTCGCTCGGAGCAAGCTGGCGAGTCGACGCACACTGAAGAGAGACAACACAAAAAACTGCGATAGCAAACAAACTCGGTAAAAGGAATCCGATTGGTCGATTACTGGTCATGCAAACATTGTAGAGGGCAGGAAGAAGTGAGTCAATAAAAAACGCTATTTGAGAATAACGACCGTCGCACCCCACGATCCACCCGATCCGCTTTCATGTCGATACGACACGACTCTCGGATGCTTGTCGAGAATCGAATGGACAATACGCCTGAGCGTCCCAGTGCCTTTGCCATGAATGATCCTGATCTGCATGATGGAACGATTCAGGCATTCTTCGATATACTCCGGTACAAGGTCTTTCACATCGCTCGGCGAAAATGTATGCAGATCGAGTGTACCATCGATCGGATATTCGGCAGGAGTGTTGTCGTTCAATTTGTCCACCATCATTCTATCGATGTTGCAGCCACAGCGATTACTGCTGCGAATACATTCCTGCATCCGGATTTTCGCAACTCCAATGCCGCTTCGTTCAAAGTAGCTCCAGTCGTTGTAACGTCATCTATGAGGAGTATTCGCTTACCAGCGACTGCATCGTGTTTCGTAACAGAGAACGCTCCCTTCATATTATTGACACGCTGGCTCGCATTCAAACCTGTCTGATCTTTCGTTCGTTTCACTCTTTTGAGTAAATCATCAGTAACGGGTAATGATGTTTTATCAGAAAGCGACTGAGCAAAAACGAACGATTGATTGAATCCACGCTGCCGTTGCCTTGTCCAGTGCAATGGGATTGGGATAATCAGATCAATCAGTCTGACTGCATCTGCATTCATGAGTCTCGATGCGAGCATACAAGACAGCTTATTCGCCAGCGGCAACAGCGAATCGTATTTCAAACCGTGTACAACAGACCTGAAGAAATCATCGAAAGTCCCGCAGGCAAACAGAGCGGAAATCGGCGACTTCTTCTCGCAGGATTTGCAACCTGTTCTAAGGCTCACAATCTCCAAACGGCATTCCGGACAGAGCACCTCTTCCACTTGACTCGCAAGGTCCAGACAATTCTCACAATAATAATCATAGCCCCGTTTTAACCGCTGTCCGCAGCAGATGCACTCTGGATAGAAAAAGAAATCAAGCAAATCATTGATTAGTATCCGTGACTGCATTGCAACAGCGCCATGTAAGATCGAATTTGCTGGAATTGCCGAGATACTCATATCTCATTTTCCGGTGGTGTCCGGCGTGTTAAGCGAATGTTCGTCAATAAAATTTCTCACTCGGTTGGACAGGTCGCCTTCCGGCTCCAATTCGAGATACTTTTTCCAGTATTCCAGCATGAGCGAATCATTGCCCAGGCCGCCATGAACGATTCCGAGATTGAAATGAGCGATTGCATGGTCGGGTTGAATTGATATGGCTTTCTCGAAATCCTGAAGAGCTTCGTCAAGCTGATCTGTCGCGAAAAAACAGGAACCTCTGTCAACCATAACATCAACGAGAGTTGAGTCAATTTCAAGAACGCGTGTATAGTATTGTATGGCTTCATGATAACGCTGCGAATCCATAAGGTGATTCCCGGTGTCGACGAGTTGACTGATGTCGTCGATTCCCTGCAGATCTGCTGTCGCTGTGGAAGGTTCACTCACGATTTCTGCGTCAGTCGTATTCGTATAATAAAATCCTGTGAATCCAATCAGCGCCAATCCCAGGGATGTGATAAGGATTATCACATCCCTCCTGAGATGCGAATGTTCTGCCTGCGATTGGTAGTTGCCGTTTGCTTCATTCACTCGTGGCTCCCTTCTGTACAGAGTTTATTAGTCATCCTTGCCGCCCTTGGATCTTGATATCGAAATTACGCCTTTCGTGCTCTTAACTTTTTTCATCACTCTCTCAAGGTGCCTGAGATTCCTGATTTCTATTACGAGTTTGCCGTTCGCCACTCCTTCTTCAGAAGTCATAACAGCATCTCTAATGTTGACATTTTCCGACGCGAATGAATCGAGCACATCGCGCAGGGCATTCTTTCGGTCTTCGACAGCAATATCGAGCCTGACGAGAAAAGAGTCGTCTTTTTCGACGTCCCACTCGACCTCGATGAGCCGGTCGGGATCATCTTTCATCCTGAGCGCAGCTTCGCAGTCAGCGCGATGAATCGATATGCCACGCCCGCGAGTTACAAAGCCGATTATTTTCTCACCGGGCACCGGCTGGCAACATTGCGCAAATCGGAACATCATGTTGCCAAGTCCCTGAATTCTTATACCCTTGGATCCACGCGCCCGGTCAAGGAATTTCTTGACGATAGTCTCTTTTGGAGGTTCCTGTTCAGGAGGATACAAGCGCGAAAGAACATTCGCTGCCGATACATCTCCCTGTCCGACACCTGCGTATAACCCTTCGATGGAACTAAAAGAAAGAGCCTGAGCACAATCAAGAAGCTGATCGTCAGTCGGAAACTTTAGTTTCTTTTTCCTCAGGGTTTTCTCGATCATCTCTTTGCCAAGAGTGACTGACTGCTCGAATCCCTTTTGTTTAAGGAATCTCTTGATTTTCGAACGAGCCTTAGAAGTCTTGACAACTTTCAGCCAGTCCTGACTCGGTTCCTGATTCGGGGAAGTCAATATCTCCACTTCATCGCCACTTTTCAGCCTTGACGCCAGAGGTACGAGTTTGCCGTTGACTTTCGCGCCCGTGCATCTCAACCCGACATTCGTGTGAACCGCAAAGGCGAAATCGAGCGGCGTTGATTCAGCCGGAAGGTGTTTTAATTCACCGTCGGGAGTAAAGACAAACACTTCGTCATGGAACAGGTCGATCTTCAGATATTCGAGAAATTCAGCAGGATTTGTCATATCCTTCTGCCAGTCGAGAACTTCGCGAAGCCAGTTGAATTGTTTGTCTGATGGATCGACTTCTTTCTTTCCCTCCTTATAGAGCCAGTGAGATGCGATACCATATTCCGCAGTGTAGTGCATCTGCCTTGTTCTGATCTGAATTTCGACAAGTCTCCCCTCAGGTCCGATCACGTTCGTGTGGAGCGACTGATAACCGTTCGCCTTTGGGTTTGCGATATAATCGTCAAATCCGATGCCCGATGGTTTGTATATCTGATGCACCATGCCGAGAGCTGCATAGCACTCACCGACAGATTCTACAATCACGCGAATTGCAAACAAATCATATATTTCCTCGAATGACCTGTCTTTGGTTCTCATTTTTCTCGCGATCGAGTCAATGGATTTTGCACGGCCATAGACGGATGCTTTCATACCGCTGTTCTCAAATGCCACCTGCAGAGGCTTGACAATTTCTTTTATATATTCATCTCGCTCTGAAACTGTCTCGGCGATTCTGCTCGAAATGAAATCATAAGTTTCCGGATCGAGATACTTGATTGAAAGGTCTTCAAGTTCCCACTTGACCTTGGCCATACCGAATCTGTTCGCAAGCGGAGCATAAACATCGTATGTCTCTTCTGCGATGCGTTTCTGCTTCTCTTTGGGCAGATACTCGAGTGTACGCATATTGTGCAGTCGGTCCGCGAGCTTTATGAGTATCACACGAATATCGTCAGCCATCGACAGAAGCATTTTCCGGAAATTTTCGGCCTGCGATTCGACAACTGACTGAGCGCTGAATGTTGAAATTCTTGTGACGCCATCAACGAGTCCGGCGATTTCCTCACCGAATTCCTGTGTGAATTCCTCCATCGATACGCCGGTATCCTCGACCACATCGTGCAGCAGACCTGCGGCTATCGTCGCCGAATCGAGATGCAACTCTGCGAGGATCAAAGCAGTCTGCACAGAGTGCAACAAATACGGGTCGCCTGACACACGTTTCTGCCTGGCATGAGCTTTCTCAGCGTATTTATAGGCTTTTCTCAACAGGGGTATGTTCACGTTCGCGTTGAACGCCTCAACCGCGATCATGAATTCCGCGAGATTAACAAGCCCGAATTTCTTACCAGCCGATACCGGCATTGACTACCATCCGATACTTATAATCACATTTGCAGAGCGATACGGTTGTATTGCTCCACTACTTCCCTGCACACAACATCTATCCCATACTCTGATGCTCGTTTTGCGGCATTTGTCGCTACAGTTTTTCTCAACTGCTCTTCATCGAGGAGCGACCCAATAATCCTGTAAAGTTTTTCATCGTCCTCGACAGGGAAAACAAAACCTGTTCTGCCTTCTTCGATAAAATCCAGCGGACCACCACACTCAGATACGACAGGTGCAGTATCGCAGGCTCCGGCCTCGATCAGGGATGTCCCAAGGCCCTCAGACCTCGACGATAAAACGAAAACATCCAGAAGCGAATAAAATTCCGGCATCTTGTCGATATGTCCGAGCATCTTCACTCTTTTCCCGACCTCGATGAAATCTATCAACTTTTCGACCTCGGTTCTTCGGGATCCGTCACCCGCCACCAATAATATAAAATCGTCACGATCGTAGGAAAGTTTCGAGATTGCGTTAATAAGTGTGTCAATGTCTTTATTATCATCAAGCGCGCTCGCAGTGCCAATATAGAACTTGCTGTCAGGTATTCCATAGCTGGTTCTAAAGCCATCTGTTTCTACACTCCTGAAATAATGTAAGTCGACTCCGCTTGGAATATGTACTACCCTCCTGTCGGGAACTCCCAGATCGAGCAGTTCTCGCTCGACCGCTGTCGAGACGGCGATAAACAATGTTACACTCTTGCTATTGTACTTGAAACGTGAAACGACATTTTTCGGTTTACTGCTGATAACTCTTCGTGTGACCACAACTCGGATAGCGCTGTCGATAAACGCCAGTGTCAGGGCGATATTGTGTCCGTGTGAATCGTGGGCATGCACGATGTTGTATCCCATCTCAGCGCAGATTCTTCTGATTCGTCTGCTTTCGCCGACGATGTCATAACCTCGATAGTTGATCGGGAATGTGCTCACGCCTATTCCTGCGAGGCGTTTTTCAAGCTCCCCTCCGGACGCTACGACACAACCTGTGGTGATTCCATTTTCTTTCAGGAATCGAGCCAGATAGAATACCTGTCTTTGTCCTCCCCTGAATGATTTTCCCAGGTCGATATGAAGTACGCCGTATTGTTTCACCGTTTGACCTTCGTGAGTGCGAACCAGTATTTCATGAATTGTCCGGTTGCGGTCATGACTGCTATCCAGAGTCCGGTAATGCCGTCAGCAAATCCTCGCTGGACCAACAGCTTCTTTAGAAAATAAACAAAGGGTGCAGTCGCCAAACGGACTAACGGAAATCTGCCTCCGGCTCTTATGTATCTCTCGGCTCCGAGTTCAGCGTAGGTTACGAGCTTCCTCACGTATGACTTCATGTCGGGATAGCTGTAATGCAGCAACTGTCCTGTCAGTCTCGCCAACTCACCATCGCACGAGACTTTTTCATGCAGCATATCATCCGAAAAGAGTCCGGAGTTTTTCCTGAACAACCGCAAGACATAGTCAGGATACCAGCCGGAATACATCACCCAGTTTCCGCACAGACTCGTCACTCGAAGCAATTCATAGCCCACGATGTCGCTCTTTAATGAAACTACATTCCTTATTTCACGCCTGAGCTTCTCGGTCAATACTTCATCTGCATCGAGCGAAAGAATAAACTCGGTTTCTGCCAATGTACAAGCGTCATTCTTGGTTGTTCCGAATCCTTTCCATTCAACAGATACAACATCGGCTCCATGCTCTGCGGCCTCATCGCGAGTAAGATCATTCGATCCGGTGTCTGCAATGATCACCCTGCCGAGTGATATTGCGCTGTCGATACACCGACCGATGTTGTCCTGCTCGTTCCTTGTAATTATCACGGTAGTGACATCACTCATGTGCACCGATCCGTTCAGGTCTTTCTTCTTCAACCAGCTTGCAAAATGCTTCGAACAATGATTGCACTTCGATATACTCTATGCGATAGAAGTCGGGTGAATTGATTGCTCTCACGCATGGATTGAATGGTCGCCAGACCTCAAAGTTTTCCATGTTACCGACGTACATCACAAGTGTGGGAAGATTTACACAACTCGCAATGTGGCCTATCGATGTGTCAGGTGTAATAAGAAAATCGAGATGCTTCAGCAATCCGGCAATTTCGCGGATCGAACACCCTTCGGGAACAGAATATATGCGTTCCCGACTCGACTCTTTCAGTTTCTCGATTTTCCAGCGTTCATCGGGAGCAGCCGACAGCACAAACGCCGCCCCTTGAAATCTACCCTGAAGCATCGGGAGTAATTCGATATATTTTTCGACCGGCCACGTCCGCGCAGGTCTTCCTGCGGAAAGGTTGATCCCCACAAGAATATCATGTTGTTCCCGCAAAGGTGCGGTAAATGCCAAAGCTTTTTGCTCATCGTCAGCTGTTAGATACATTTTCGGGACAAGATCGCATTCATCCAAAGGGATGTCGAAAAGGCTCAATATCGACGCTGTCGACTCGACAATGTGCGGACTTCCTGCTGCTGACGGATCGACAGTCAGATCGAAAAACTGTCCGATTCTCGGCTTGCCGGCACCGAGTTTGAATGATCCGGGTCCGATCAGCGACATCAGAATAGTTGCAGTCACGGACTCGCCGACGGTCATATCGACAATGGCATCATACCTGCGTTTTCTCATTTCGATAATGCGTCGCAGATCGTCGAGCGGCTTTTTCCGGTAGAACATTATTCGCGAGATGTTGGGATCATGCTGTATAATCATATTGTTGTCACGACCACAGAGGACATCAATTTCGACCTTAGGATAGAATTGTTTCAGGGAGTGAAAAACAGGCAGAGATATAATCATATCACCAAGTTTATCGTGCCTGACAAACAGGACTCGACGAATTTTCCTCGGATCGAATTTCCTGATTACTCGACGCACACCACCAAATGCTACGAACCAAACAAGGATCATCCATTTGAAGCCGATTTCGATGTTCTTAAGAAATCGGTCGGTTCGTTTTTTCGGATCCAATCCCATTGCCGTTAATCCTGAATTGCAAATTATACAATTTCTGATAAAGCCCCGACGTGGAGACCAGTTCATCATGAGTTCCGGTCTGCACAAGTTTTCCCTTGTTCAGCACAAGAATCTTATCCGCATGAAGAATAGTCGAAAGCCTGTGCGCAATTACGAGTACTGTCCGCCCGACCATAAGCTGATCTATCGCTTCCTGTACAAGTTGTTCCGACTCTGTGTCAAGCGCTGATGTCGCTTCATCGAAAATCAAAATCTGAGGGCTGCGCAAAATAGCGCGAGCTATTGCGATTCGTTGACGCTGCCCGCCGGAAAGCATGACACCGCGATTGCCGATTGGCGTGTCATAGCCCTTCTCAAATGATGAAATAAACTCATCTGCGTTCGCAATTTTCGCCGCTCGCCTGACAGCCACATCATCGATGTCATCCATGCCATAGGAAATGTTTGCGCCGATAGTGTCATTGAACAGCATCGTCTCCTGTGTAACGATTCCGAACAATGATCTCAGCGAGTTTATTTCTACATCGCGCAGATCCAAACCGTCGATTCTAATTCCGCCCGCAGTCGGATCATAGAATCGTGGCAGCAGGTCAAGCAGTGTAGACTTGCCCGCGCCGGATGGTCCTACAACCGCAACAATCTCTCCGCGCCTGACATCGAACGAAATGTCATGCAGAACTTCAGCGCCATCTATATACTCAAATGACACATGGTCGTATACGATTCGATCTGTCAGACGGTCGATCCTGGCCGCATTCGGCTTGCTGGTGATAGTCACTGTTGTGTCGAGGACTTCGAATATCCGGTCCGCAGCCGCAAGACCCTCCTGAACCTTGATATGCAGGTTCGACAAAGACTTGGCAGGCGAGATGATCGAGAACATGGCAAGAATATACAGCATGAATTCCTCAGGCTTGAGCAATTCAGCGCCAAGCACTTGTTTACCGCCATACCATAATATGATAACACCGGCAGTTGTGCCGAGCAGTTCATTGATCGGGTTCGACAATAGCTGCAGCCGGGAAATCTTGAGCAGCGCCGTGAAATACTCATGCGTCTTTGACATAAATTTAGCTATTTCGTATTTAGCCGCCCCGAACGCTCTGACTACCCTGACATTAGATACATTTTCTTCAAGTACTGCATTAACATCTGCCATTCGTTCCTGCGCTCGCGTAGACACCTTTCTAAGCACTCTCCCAATAAGATAGATAATGTAGAAACTGATCGGCAACACGATGATCGTAACGATTGTCAGCTTCCATGACAGGATCACCATGAAACAAATATAAATCAGAATCAGGAGAGGTTCTCTGATAATGCGATTGAATCCCTGATCGAGTGATTCGCGCAGAACATTGACATCGTTGGTCACGCGAGACAGAAGTTCTCCTGTGCGTGCGCCATGAAAATAGCTGAGCGATAACTTCTGGAACTGGGAGAACAGGGAATCCCTGAGATTCTTGATAAACTTCTGCTCGACATACGCCATCAGGTAGCCCTGAAAATAGAAAAAGAGCGCCTTCGCAACAGCAAGAATAACAACGAGTGTGCAAAGATTCTTCAGTGTTACAAGCGACGACGGATCAAGAATCAGACTGTCTATGAATCCCTGAAGCGATACTTTTATACTTGTAATAAAATTAGTGACACTGTTGACAACAGCATTGCTTGAAGCTGCCGTATTGATCCCCACAGTGTCTGGATTCTCCGCCCCTCCGCCTATGAAAAGCGTTCTCAGCAATGGCCCGATCATCCAGATGAGCGCACCTGAAAGCAACGCAAACATCACCATGCAGAAAGCCGACAGCGTCACATGCTTCCAGTATGGTTTGATCAGGCCTATAACACGTCGGAGTGTCGGCACATCACCCTCATAGTCAGTTCAAAAAACAAATGTCAGGCATACGATACACGCCTGACAATGAACAACAATAATACTACGCCGTCCAGCCCGATTTGTCAACAACGAGGTGCACAGCAAATGTGTATGGGGCTGTCCCGGAAGAAAGAGTAGTAGAAGCAGGTCATGTTCTGAATGCGGCGGAACGGGATGAGGAACAAGCCCCCGCATTTTCCTTATAGTTACTCTCCTAATCCGGCTCGAAATACTCAATCCGCTCCCAGTCGGAAACATCGGGCATACTGAATTTGACATCCGGCACTGGGCCGTATCGCTGCTCGATAAACTTCAACTTGATGGTCGCACCATTTTTATCGTTTATAAGTTTAATCTGCCTTAGCTGATAGAACGGGAATTTGTCTTTGAACCTGAAAAGTTTGATTTCAATACGAATCGGATCAGACTTGCTGATATAGATAATCTCTCTCACATGGTCATTTTTCACGTGGAGTTCTCTATTCCATACTGAGCAATTATCTTCGAGTGTTGGATTTTCAGGACGGCACAGAAGTCTTCCTGCAAGGATTGATCTCAGTTTCTCTACGACATAACCGTAGTGCCCGAGATCAGGCCGTATCAAGCCGGAAATCAATCCGTCGTAGTATTGCTTCTCCCCCATCATGAGAAATTTCAGCATGGAACCGGAAATGACACCCTTGAAACTCCCCTTGCCAACAAAACCGCCGGAGAAGAATGCAGTCGAATCATTCCTGTGATATATCTCGATATTAAATCGTTTTGTCAGCTTCGGCGACCTGATTGTCATCTGCGCTAATTGCGCAATGGTTTTGTCGGCGGCTAATTCCGCATGACGATTGATCGCCTTAAGTGAACTCATCTCGATATCTGACATATCGCGAAAGACTCTTGTCTGGGAGCACTCCGCAAGGAACAGTATTCCCGTCGCGATACAAACTGCAAGGGTCATGCGGCGTATCATGCTAATACGGCACACCTGTGAAGAAGCTGAAGAAAAATCTCACGAATGGCCCGATAATCATCCAGATAGCAGAGTAGCCGGTCAGGAAACCGATCCCGATCAGAACCATCAAACCAAACGGGCCGATTCGTTCGAGTTGAATCGCGATATAATCATACTTGTCAGGCAGCAATCCGAACAGGACTTTTGAGCCGTCCAGCGGCGGAAGTGGAATCATATTGAAAAACGCAAGCGCGCAGTTTATCAGTACACCATAAGCGCAGAACCGTAATGCAATCTCACTGAATTGATTCATGGGAATCATATACTGCACTGACCTGAAGAGAATTCCGAACCC
>JAJRZO010000164.1 GCA_024275215.1 Candidatus Zixiibacteriota bacterium
AAAGACAAGAAGAAGCGTCAGCCAAGTCCGCCATACATAACAAGTACGCTGCAGCAGGACGCCGCAAGACAGATCAGGTTTTCACCGCAGAAGACAATGATCGTTGCTCAGCAACTGTATGAGGGAATCGAACTCGGTTCTGAAGGATCTGTCGGTCTGATTACATATATGAGGACTGATTCTGTCAGAACGGCGGTAGAGGCGATTGATGCTGTCCGTGACTACATTAACTCGAAATTCGGCTCTGACTTTCTACCTAATACACCGAGAGTTTTCAAGTCAAGAAAACGAAAACAGGATGCTCACGAGGCGATTAGACCGACGAGTCTGGAATACAATCCCGAATCAATTAAGAAATATCTCTCGTCAGAACAGTACAAGCTTTACAATTTGATATTCAATCGTTTTGTCGCCTCGCAGATGAGTCCGGCAATCTATGATCAGGTTCGCGCCGATATCGTGGGCGGCAGGTATCTGTTTAGGGCAGTCGATACGAAACTTGTATTCGAGGGATTCCTGAAAGTATACGAAGAGGCGAAGGAAGAAAACGGCAGCAACAGCAACGGCGCGACGATTCTTCCCGACCTCCAGGAGGGACAGTCTGTCAAGTGTGAAAAAGTGACTCCGAATCAACATTTCACAAAACCTCCGCCGAGATTTTCCGAGGCAACGCTTGTCAAAGAACTCGAGGCAAACGGTATCGGCAGACCATCGACATACGCACAGATTATCAATACGATCAAGAACCGCAAATATGTTGAACTGGATAACAGGAAGCTGATCCCGACCGAACTCGGGACTACAGTTAATGAAATACTGGCTACGAATTTCGAGAAGATATTCAATATCAAATTTACTGCCCTGATGGAAGATGAACTTGATAAGATTGAAGACGGTACCGACAACTGGGTCGATGTGCTCCGTGAATTCTATGCGCCGTTTTCCGAGAATGTCAAAGATGTGGAAAGCCGCATCGAAGAGATCAAGACCATCACGCAGAAAGAATCGGATGAGCTGTGTGATAAATGCGGCGCTCCGATGGTAATCAAGTGGGGGCGCAACGGCCAGTTTCTTGCTTGTTCAGCGTATCCCGAATGCAAGAACACTCGCCCGCTCGACAGCGAGGGAAACGGCGAACCGGTGGAGCGTGATTGCCCCAAATGTGGCGAGCCGCTCATCTACAGATATGGAAGATTCGGGAAGTTCATTGCATGCAGCTCATACCCGGATTGCGACTACACTGAGTCCATTACAACCGGAGTGAAGTGCCCGGAGGAAGGTTGTGAGGGCGAACTCGCGCAGAGGCGCAGCCGGAGCGGTAAGTACTTCTGGGGATGTACCAAGTATCCTGATTGTAAATATGCCACGTGGTACAAACCTGTCGCAGAGAAATGCCCGGCATGTGGATTCCCGATCATGGTGGAAAAAGAAACCAAAAAACTCGGTAAACACTATGCTTGCCCAACCTGTAAGCATGTTGTCAAACTGACCGAGGAAGAGCCGGTGGCGGAACTGGAAAATGCCGGCCAGTAAGAGGCATGCCGAAGAATTCCTTGTATGGCTTCGCGATCAGAAATCCTGCTCTCCTAATACTCTGACGGCATATCGCAAAGACATCTCCCGTTTTCGTCAGTTCATATTAGAGCGATCTGTTTCTTCAGCCGAATTGAAGAAACGTCTGAGTCCAGTGATTCGCGAGTTCAATCGAAGGCTTGGGATCGAAGGGCTTTCCAATCGATCCATTTGCAGAGTTCTCTCAGCACTCAAGAGTTATTTCAAGTATCTACATCGCAAAGGGATTATTCCTGATGATTATGGCGCTCGGATCATGACGATCCGGTTTGAGAAGAAATTGCCGAGATACCTGCTGGAATCCGATGTTGAGCGATTGATGCAATTCCCCGATCCCGACACATTTCAGGGAAGTCGTGATCTTGCGCTGATCGAATTGCTTTATTCCACAGGATGCAGGCTCGGTGAAATATCGGCTGTCATAATTGATGATCTTGATCTCGAAAGCGGATGCGTCAGGGTCTTTGGCAAAGGCAGGAAAGAGCGGCTTACCCCGGTCGGTAAATATGCTCATGTTGCAATCGACAATTATCTTGTGAAGCGTCAGATCAAGTTTCCTGACACGAGGCAAAACGAGTTGTTCCTGAATCGGCTGGGTGGAGCCTTGACAAGAAGGACAATGTCCCGTATTGTCAGGAAGTATTCACAGATGCTCGGTACTGTCGATCCGGTGTCTCCTCACAAATTGAGACATTCGTTTGCGACCCACCTGCTTGATCATGGCGCCGACATCATGGCAATAAAGGATATGCTCGGTCACGCATCGCTGTCGAGCACACAGATTTATTCATCTG
>JAJRZO010000165.1 GCA_024275215.1 Candidatus Zixiibacteriota bacterium
GATGAGTATAGATCCTGCAAGAGCGAATAGGAACGGTAATGCTGAAAACTCACTTGTCTCAAACGCTATTGCCCCGCCGATCACTACCGGGACTATGCCTGCCCAGAGTGTTTTCGGTCTCGCGGCCAGCAGCCAGATTCTTAGTTTACTTTGCTCCGGCATCGGTCTATGGGTGACGTTTGAATTTCGAGAAATCCGGTTTGCGTTTTTCAACAAACGCGTTGCGACCTTCCTGCCCTTCCTCGGTCATATAGAACATCAGCGTCGCATTTCCCGCGAGTTCCTGAAGACCGGCCTGACCATCGCAATCGGCGTTCAGCGCGGCCTTGAGACACCTGATCGCCATAGGACTGTTTGCTAAAATCTCTCTGCACCATTCGATTGTCTTGTCCTCGAGCTTCTCGTACGGTACGACTTTGTTGACAAGCCCCATGCGGAAAGCATCATCAGCAGTGTACTGCCTGCACAGGAACCACATTTCTCGCGCTCTCTTCTGACCGATTATGCGCGCCATGTAACTTGCGCCATAGCCGCCGTCGAACGATCCGACCTTTGGCCCTGTCTGACCGAACCGCGCATTGTCAGCGGCGATTGTCAGGTCGCACATCATGTGAAGAACATGGCCGCCGCCGATTGCATAGCCTGCAACCATAGCAATGACAGGCTTTGGGAGCGTTCGGATCAGGCGTTGAAGATCAAGAACATTCAGTCTTTCAGTGCCTTTGGAATCCTTATACCCGGCATCGCCGCGAATTTTCTGGTCGCCGCCGGAACAGAATGCGTCTTTGCCCTCGCCGGTGAGTATCACCACTCCCACCTCAGGATCCTCACGCGCATCCTGGAATGCCGAGATCATCTCATTGACAGTCAGTGGACGGAAAGCGTTTCTGACATGCGGACGGTTGATTGTGATTTTGGCGATGCCCTCAGCTTTCTCGAATCTTATGTCCTCGAATTTCCCTGCACTTATCCATTCAATGCTTAACATTATTCTGTATCTCCATGCTCGTCTCTTTTTCAGATACGATCTTGTTCATAAACTGCAATATAGTCTCTCGAAATTGATTCGGCTTCTCGAAATGTGTGTTGTGACCGGATTCAGGAATGCAGACTACAGAACAGTCGTCGATTCCTCGCGACATTATCTCGGCGATCGAAACATACTTGCTGTCCTCTTCTCCGCAAATGATCAGAGTCGGTAGTTTCAAACTGTGGAGCCTGTTCCAGAGCGGCGGTTGTGCTCCTGCGCCTGCATTTCTCAGCGACATCGCAAGGCCATCGATGCTGTTGGATTGTCTGAGTTTCTTCAACCTCTCGAATGCTCCACGGCGATTACGCATCGGTGCAAACATCGGATTTGACAGCCATGTGTCAACGAACTTGTCGATACCTTCGGTCTGCATTTGTGTAATCGTCTTTTCGTCCTGAGCGCGACGGTCGCGTCTTGCCGCACCGGATTCAAGACCGGCGTTTGCGCTTTCAACTATTAGCCCGGAGAATCTGTGCTGATGCTCAATAGCGGTGTATAACGCTATTCTGCCGCCCATCGAGTAACCTACAAGGCAGGCTGTTTTCAACCCAAGATCATCCATCAATTCGATCAATAACCGTGCAACAGACTCGAACGAGTAATCGTCAGCAGTGATTAGATCGCCCATGCTTCCCCCGTGTCCGGGAAGATCAGGCATCACACAGAAATATCCCGTCAGTTGCTCGACGATTTCATTCCATTCCTCGCCGCACCCCATAAAGCCGTGGAGAAATATAACGGGAGCGCCCGAACGGTTTCCTGAACATCTGTATGTCAGTTGCACTTCTGATTAGCTCCTGTCAGATTAGTCCAGCGATCGCAGACTCAACTTTCGCAAACAGTCGTTTGTGCTCTTCCGCATTTGCCTGCCTGTCGGTGCAGACTTCAATGATCGAACTCTGGCCGGAGTTAAACGCAACGGTGCAGTTATTTCGGAGGTCAACAGGCGACCCCGTCTTGAAATACATCAGGTCAAACATCTCAGCCGCTCTTTCGAAAGTCAGACCATGCGGTGTTCCAAAAAGCCTTTCGAAATGATCGTTGCTCTCGGAAACGGGAAGCATGGAGAAAATACCGCCGCCGTCGTTGTTGATGACTACGACAGTTATCGGTACTCGCGATTTGCTTATCAGGGAAAGTGAATTCAGGTCATGCAGGAATGCGAGGTCGCCAATCAGCGCGACTGTCGGTCTGTCGATGCCGGCAGCGAAACCGGATACAGTCGCAAGGTTGCCGTCGATTCCGCTCGCGCCGCGATTGACGACAACATTCACCGTTTTGTTTGACGTGAATCCGCAAGCGTCGGCATCCCTGATCGGCATACTGTTCCCCAGGAACAATCCGCATCGATCAGGAATGTTTTCAAATATAGTTTTCACAACCTGAAGCTCATTGGAGAATTCTGATTCTGAACTGAGTTCGGCAACAATGTCACGACATATCTTGTCCGCCGCTTCGAACGGCGTCATCAGTTCAGATTGCTGTGTTGATTCCATTCCAGAAATCTCGCGGCAGAACTCTATCGGATCCATTTCGAGTCTTGTTGTAACGGAATGAATCGGATCCTGCCTGAATGGAGTATCGTTGACGACAATATATTCTGCACCCGATTCCTGAATATATTTCATCA
>JAJRZO010000166.1 GCA_024275215.1 Candidatus Zixiibacteriota bacterium
AGTCGTGGCGTCTTTGAGAGTCGCAGTGCCATCATTGATTTCCACGACCTCCGCTCCTAATTTTCTCATTCTGAGCAGGTTCGGCCTCTGACGCTCGGCATCGACTCTGCCCATGTAGACAGTGCATTTCAATCCCAGCAGCGCACATGCAGCAGCGGTAGCGGTGCCATGCTGCCCCGCGCCTGTTTCGGCGATAATTCTCTTTTTCCCGATTCGTTTTGCGAGCAACGCCTGACCGATCGTGTTGTTGATCTTATGCGCTCCGGTATGATTGAGATCTTCGCGCTTGAGATAAACTCGTGCGCCCCATTTCCGCGACAGATTCGATGCATGGAACAACGGCGTAGGTCTGCCGGAATAATTCCGAAGCAGGTTGTCGAATTCATTGCGGAATGTTCTGTCTTTCCATGCTTCTGTGAATGCGCTTTCGAGTTCCAAAAGCGCGGGCATGAGCGTCTCCGGTACGAATCTTCCGCCGAAACTGCCGTAATATCCTCTTTTATTCGTTTTCAGCATGACTTAGCTCTCTGAATTAGTCTTTCGACCTTGTCGCAATCTTTAACTCCCGGACTCGATTCAGTCCCGCGTGCGGTGTCGATGCCGTAAGGATGATAGTATTCCGTAATACCTGCTACATTTCCCGGGTCGATTCCACCGGCGAGAAAGACGCTGAATCGTTGATTGACGGATTGCCACATCTCCTCTGACATACCATCGATGCTTCCGATTCTTTTGAAATCGAGCAGAAGATACTGGCATGGATACGGCGGCAGTTTCATGCCATCACCATCCATCCAGACCGACGAGAAGATCGGCAGAGACGGCGCAAGAACCTGCCCATTGTCTGGATGATAGTAGATTTGAAGATAGTCGAGTTTGACTTTGGCAATTATATCATCGACATCTTCGCGCACAAATTTGTCGAACACACCTACGACAGGAATTTTGCCATTCAGTCTTTTTGCGATGCGGGCGGCAACATCTATTTCAACCCTTCGCGGTGATTCGGCGAAAATCAAACCGATGAAATCCGCGCCGAGTTCGCGGCACATCTCGGCATCATCGAGGCTTGTGATACCGCATATTTTTACTTTCGCAGTCATTCCGTCAGTTCCTTCAATCTCGTTTCAACCGATTCAGCAGTCGATAGCGCAGTCCCGATCAGGACTGCATCGACTCCTAACACTCGCATGGTGTCAATATCCTTTCGGGATGTCATACCTGATTCGCTGATAACAAGGCAATCGGATGGGACTTTCGGCATCAGTATTCCGGTAGTGTTCAGATCGATTTCGAGCGTGTTGAGATTACGGTTGTTTATCCCGATGATCTTTGCACCTGCGTCTACAGCGGTCTTGAGTTCGTCTTCTGAATGCACCTCGACGATGGCTTCGAGTCTGAGATCATTGCATTTTGCGAGGTATCGTCCTGTATCCCTGCCCAAAAGCCTGACAATCAGCAGTACCGCATCGGCACCAAAAGCTCGACCTTCTGACAACTGGATTTCATCTACGATGAAATCTTTACGGATTACTGGAATACCGACAGCCTCAGATACGAGAGAAAGATCAACAAGCGACCCATCGAAATATTTACTCTCAGTCAACACAGATATTCCTGATGCATGATATTCTTCATAAAGTTTCGCGCGTTCAACCGGATCAAGATCAGGATCCATCACGCCTTTCGATGGCGACTTGCGTTTGATCTCGAACAGGAACGAAATCATCTCGCTTGATCTGATAGATTCTGACAGCGAGCGGGGCTGAGGAGTATTTTCAATCATCCGATTGTACTGATCCATCAGGCGGGATCGATCCGCCGATTCCCACTTGCTTCTGACATGTGCCGCAATTTCCTTTAACATAAGTCTATCCTGTTCGAGACATCGATTACTTGTTTGAGTTTTGCGAGAACATCACCTGACTCGATAGCCTGCGTGCAGGCTGCTCTTGCAGAATCGAGGCTGTCGTATCTCCCCATTTCCGCAAGTCCAAATGCGGCATTCAATACAACTACGCTGCTTCGGGCTGATTTTTCGCCTTTGAAAATGCTCATCAGTATCTTGGCATTGTCTGTCGCATCTCCACCTGCAAGGCTCTCGATATCCTCCTGAGCTGAGTTTTCAAGCAACATGGTGTCCTCGGATGTCCCGTTGTGATTTGATCGGAACATGTAGCAGTCTGTCCCGAAGATCAGTTCATCGATTCCGAGACTCGTGGTAAATACCGTAACATCGTTCAGTCCAAGCCGTCCCGCGACCTGAGATATCGTCTTTGCTTTCAACTTGTCCGGTGTCCCGATAATCTGGTGGGTACAACCGGCAGGATTGAGTAACGGTCCGAGCATGTTGAAAACTGTTGGAATTCCAAGTTCTCTCCTGACAGGGGCAACATGTTTCATCGCCGGGTGATAGTTGGGCGCAAAGAGAAAACAGAAATCAGTCTCTTCGAGACAACGTGCCGCCTTTTCTGGTGACAGATCGATCTTGATGCCGAGTGCCTCGAGGACATCGGCACTGCCCGATTTCGATGATACCGCGCGATTTCCATGCTTGGCTGTGGCGACCCCGAGAGCAGCCGTCACGAATGCAGCCGCAGTAGAGATATTGAATGTCCCTGCGCCATCGCCGCCTGTGCCGCAACAGTCGAACACTTCTCGTGTGATCTTGTGGGGTACTCTGACAGCGAGTTCTCTGAATGCTGCTGCACAGCCTGCGATTTCATCAACGGTCTCGCCTTTGACTCTGAGCGCTGTCAGAATCGATGCTACCTCGACAGGCGAGTATTCACCATTGCCGACCAGTCGCATCATTTCCTGCGATTCATCATACGTCAGGTTTTCGCCATTTGTAATTTTTGTCAGAAAAACATCCGCCATATTTTATTTCCAGTTGACAAAGCTTTCGATTATTTGTTTGCCCTGCTCCGTTAGAATTGATTCAGGATGAAATTGAAGCCCGAATATCGGGCGGCTGGCATGACGAATTCCCATCACCTCGCCATCAGATGTATATGCTGTCGGAATGAGTTCATCGGGAAGAGTCTCCTCGATGACAGCAAGCGAATGGTATCTTGTCGCGTCGAATGGATTGGGAAGTCCCTGCAGGATGCCTTTTTCACGATGATATATGCTTGATGTTTTGCCATGCACGAGTTGCTCGGCGGGACTAACAGTCGCTCCATACGCATGCGCGATTGCCTGATGACCAAGACAGATGCCGAGGAGAGGGATATTTTCACCAATGCTTCTGATAAGATCGACAGAGATTCCGGATTCGCTCGGATGACCCGGTCCGGGAGAGATAACAACTCTGTCAGGCGACAGCTTCAGGGCTTCGTCGACAGTGATCTGATCGTTTCTAAATATCCTGACATCCGGGTTCAACTCGCCGATGTACTGCACGAGGTTGTACACGAATGAATCGTAGTTATCTATGAACAGAATCATCCTATACCCTCCTCAGCCAGCCTGATCGCCTCTTTGATCGCAGCAATTTTACTTAATGTCTCTTTATATTCATGCTCAGGAACTGAATCCGCCACGATTCCCGCGCCTGCCTGAAGGAAAACTTTGTCGCCATGTTTCACAATCGTTCGGATGGCAATACACATATCCATATTGCCTGAAAGCGAGAAATAGCCGACACTTCCGGCGTATGGTCCCCGCCGTGTCGGTTCGAGTTCGTTAATTATCTCCATCGCCCTGACCTTTGGCGCGCCGGTTACCGTGCCTGCGGGAAATGCAGCGCGAAACAAATCGAACTGGTCGGTGCCGTCCTTGATCATGCCGCTCACAGTTGATGTAAGATGGATAACATGCGAATATTGTTCGAGGCGCATGAAGTCAGTGACTGAAACAGTCCCGTACTTGCATACTCTGCCGAGATCGTTGCGGCCAAGATCGACCAGCATCACATGCTCTGCGCGTTCTTTCTCGTCCTGCAGCAAATCCTCCGCAAGGCGGGCGTCCTCCTCTTCAGTTTTCCCTCGATGGCGCGTTCCGGCGATTGGCCTGACGATTGCTCTTCCGTCATCGAGCTTGACCAACGCTTCGGGAGATGATCCGATCAGTTCCATATCATCGAATTTCAGATAAAACATATATGGCGATGGGTTCAGCATGCGCAGCGCACGGTAAATCTGAAAACTTTCTGCGCTCGTTCTGCCTGACAGCGCCTGTGATGGAACGATCTGGAATACATCCCCTGACCTGATATGCTCAAGCGACTTTTCGACCGCCAGCTCGAATTCAGTTTTGGTCATATTGGAAACATAGTCAGCCTTGGGAGCATCATCGACAGGTCTGGGAATACGAACCGGTCCTCTGAGAGCATTTCTTATCATGTCGAGAAGGTCTGTTGAACGTTGCACCGCATCAGGGTTGCTGCGGTCGCATAGGTTGATAACCCTGATTTTGCGCTGAAAGTGATCGAATACGAGAAGCGTATCGACAAGGTAGAATGACCCAAGGATTTCGTCGGAATCCGGAAATGGTATTCTCGGCTCGAAGAAGCTGACCATATCAAACCCGACAAAGCCGACTAATCCTCCGAGAAGCCCCATCTCAGGAACATCAGATGACAGCGATACACGTTTCATGATCCTGGCACATGCCGTAAACGGAGCGGTATCATTCTCGTGTGGGATATTGATGCTGCCATCTATACCCTCGACACGACTGAAATTTTTGTAGATGTCAACCCTGTGTGTTGGAGAAACCCCGATAAATGTAAACTGTCCGACAGATTTCGGACCCTCCGCACTTTCGAGCAGAAACCGCGCCCCCACCGTTTCGAGTTTCAGATATGCCGAGACAGGCGTCTCAAGATCGCCCGGAAGCTCGAGCACGGTCGGTTCCAGAACGATAGGTTTCGTTACAGTATCTTGTCGTAGAATTTCGATAAAATTCATAAATTTCCCCAATGAAAAAGGCTCACTGTCTTTGTCGGACAGCGAGCCTAAAACTTTATCCTATCTTAACTTACAGCAGCTCTATCCACCATCCGACAGTCCGTGTTGATTTTGCCACCAATA